>RHKR01000055.1 GCA_008363265.1 Chlorobiota bacterium | reverse complement strand
CCGCTCGGGAATGGCTTTCCTGATACTTGAAGATATTATCGGCAAGGATGTGATGCAGAACTCTCTGAAAGGTTTTATCGAAACCTGGCAGCACAAGCACCCGACACCCTATGACTTCTTCTTCTACATTAACAAGAGCACAGGTAAAAGCCTCGAGAGTTTCTGGAACGCCTGGTACTTCGATCAGGGTTTTCCCGATCTGGCGCTGAAAGACGCGGGAGTAAAAAGCAGCAGAAAGATCGAAGTGGTGAAAATTGGGCACTACCCCATCCCTGTCAGACTGGAAGTGGAGTTCACGGACGATTCAAAGGAAACGATCACAAGGTCGGCAGAAGTTTGGCTGAACGGCGAAAAGTCGTTAATTTTGGAGATTCCCGGTAAGAAAGAAATCAAGTCAGTTAAACTCGGGTCACCAAAGTTCCCCGATGTTGACGCAACCAATAATACATTAAGTTTCTGATGATCCTCGAAAAAGTTAGAGAATATTGTCTCGCAAAACCCGGAGTGGAAGAGGGACTCCCCTTCGATGAAGACTCCCCCGTCTATAAAGTAATGGGAAAGATCTTCGCGATAATTTCACTTGACCACCCCGGGAGCATCAACCTGAAGTGCGATCCGGAGCGGGCACTTGATCTCCGTGAAGAGTACGACGGGATCTCACCCGGATACCACATGAACAAAGTACACTGGAACACAGTGCAGTTTGACGGTTCGGTTCCGGTAAAACTTGTTCTTGAACTGGTGGATCACTCATACGATCTCGTTGCCAACTCTTTGCCAAAGAAACTTAAAGAAGAATTGAAAAGGATAGCAGATGAGGAGTAAACTTCCCGGAGCCCCAACCAGTATTTTCGCGGTGATGTCAGCCCTCGCGAGGGAACATAACGCAATAAACCTCTCACAGGGTTTCCCTGATTTTGACCTCGCGCCCGGTCTGATCGAATTGATGGATCAGAACATGCGCGCAGGCAACAACCAGTATGCGCCCATGCCGGGCTTGCCCCAGCTCAGGGAGGAGATATCAAAGAAGATACAGCGCGACTACGGAAGATACTACAACCCGGATACAGAAATAAACATTACGGCAGGAGCCACTCAGGCACTATTTACGGCGTTCAACGCCCTCGTCTTTCCCGGTGATGAGGTAATAATCATCGAGCCGGCCTATGATTCATATTATCCGTCGGTGGTCCTTAATGGCGGAGTGCCGGTACCCGTTCCGATTGACGACAATTTTCGATTCGACTGGGACCGGATAAAAGACGCGGTCACTCCAAGAACTTCTATGATCGTTCTTAATTCGCCTCACAATCCGCTTGGCTCGGCATTTCACGCGGAAGATATCGAGGCACTGACCGCGATCGTACGGGATACGAACATCACGATCATCTCCGACGAGGTTTACGAACACATCATCTTCGATGGAAGGCAGCACCTCAGCATGGCGAGATGCCCGGAACTTGCGGAAAGATCTCTCGTTATCTCATCTTTTGGTAAGACCTTCCACGCCACAGGCTGGAAAGTGGGATATGTTGCCGCGCCTGCAAAATATATTGCCGAGTTCAGAAAGATACATCAGTTCACTGTGTTCGCGGTTAACACTCCTGCTCAGGCTTCGTACGCTGAATTTCTAAAGGATCCTGAACACTATCTCCATCTCAGCGAGTTCTACCAGAAAAAGAGGGACTACCTGAATGGCTTCTTCGCAGGCACCAACCTTAAATTCACACCCGCTGAAGGAACATACTTCCAGATATTCGACTATTCAGCCTACTCCAATGATGATGATTTCACATTTTCGAAGCGCCTGACCGCCGAAGCCGGCACAGCGGTCATTCCCCTCTCCCCCTTTTATTCGGGAGAGTACTCCGGGAAGAAAATCAGGGTCTGTTTCGCCAAAAAAGATGAAGTGATCAAGGAAGGGGCGGAACGGATGTTGGCTTTCCTGCAAAAATTGTGATTAATTCATTAGAGACCCACAAATACCCCATTTTTTGGTATTTTTGAAGGTTTGTATCATAAAATTTCCGGAATCTCAATTTGTGCCCCTCTTGCGGATCAGTTAACAACAAATCACTAGGCAAACCCAAGACTAACGCCATCAGCGCTCGAATGGTTGATCGCGACTATAGGATAGTTCAGTGCAGAGAGTGTGAGACCTATTTCGTTTCACCACTGATAGCTTTCAGTGACGGAGATTGGGCTAAGCTGTACGGAGCGGAATATTTCGGCTCACAGTCCGGGTGGCTTGTGAAGAAGAGGGACCAGGAACTTACCGGAAGATTCGAGAAGGCCATGGAGCTTCTGAATGGCCGGAAAGAGATAAAATTTCTCGATGTTGGCACAGGTGAAGGAAAGACACTGATAAAAGGCCTGCAAAGGGGTTGGGATGTAACAGGGGTTGATATAGTTGATCTACGGGTTCCGGAAGCTAAAAAAGAAGGTATCAGATTCATTCAAGGGAAGTTCATCGAACTTGATCTGCCCAAGAACCACTACGATTTTATATATCTCGATTCAGTAATGGAGCATGTTCTCAACCCCTTCGAGTATCTGCAAAAAATCGAGAAGCTCTTAAACCCCGGCGGGTTGCTCTATATCGGGGTTCCGAATGAAGACAGTCTTTTTAATATTATCAGAAAAATCGCTTTTAAGGTCGCTGGAAGAAAAGGGATCTCTGAGAAGATCAAACCTTTCGATACGCCATACCATGTTGTCGGTTTCAACAACAAGTCGTTGCCTTTTATTATTAAGAGGGCTGGACTTGAGATCAGATACTTCAGGAATTTTGGAAGAAAAATGGAGTTCCTTGGCTCGCCTTTTGGATCAAAGGCATTCTGGATCTCGCTGATCTTCCTCTTCCCGATCGAGATGATCGGAAATCTTCTGGGTAAGGATGTCTATTTCGAAACACTTGTAGCAAAGAAATAAAAAAAGCCGGTTCTGAAACCGGCTTTTTCAATTTTGGCACTTCCGCCTCAAGACAATGGCTTCATTTTAATAGGAGCATTTTACCTGAGAGAGCAATTCCATTTGATTCCAGACGGTAGAAATAAGCCCCGGAAGGAAGCCCACTTGCATCGAATTCAACCGAGTTTTCTCCAGCCTGAACCACACTTCTTACGAGAATCCTTACCAGTTCGCCTTTCGAATTAAAAACTTTCAATTCCACAAAACCCGTAGCCGGCAAAGTGTAACTTATAACGGTTGACGGATTAAATGGATTAGGATAATTCTGCCCAAGTGAATAAGAACCGACCGGGCTTCCGCTCCACTCGATCACGCCGGAGTAGTGGAAATCACCATTCAGGTCGATTTGTTTCAGACGGTAATAGTTTATGCCGCTCGTCGGACTTTTATCCAGATATGAGTAATTCTGTCCAACGGTTGTCGTCCCCTTGCCATGGACAAAATCAAGTGCAACGAAACTGATCATGTCCCCGCTTCGCTGGATCTCAAATCCTTGATTATTAACTTCCGATGCAGTTGTCCATTCCAGCAGCATACCCTCTTCGGTACCATTTGCCGAAAAAGATACCAACTCAACGGGGACAACTGAAGGTACTGTCCTTAACAGCCAGGCATCGTGAACACCTGCGCCGGATGAAAGCGTGTATCCAACAATTACATAACCCCCATCGGTGGTGAGATCCATCGAGTTTGCCACATCAGCGGCGGTTCCGCCATAAGTTTTATGCCAGAGTTGGTTACCCGCGTTATCCGTTTTCACCAGCCAAAGATCCTCACTTCCCGCTCCATAGGAGAGAGTGTAACCGGCGATCAGGAAGCCGCCATCGGCGGTCTGCTTTACCGCGTTTCCATAATCTCGGCCTGTACTGCCGAAGGTTTTCGCCCACACCAGATTCCCTGAGGCGTCGGTTCTGATCAGGTACATGTCATCCAGTCCCGCGCCTGTGGAAGCAGTATAGCCCGTGAGGATATAGCCACCATCGGCTGTTTGCTGAACAGAGAGTCCCCTGTCGGCATCTGATCCGCCGAAGTTTTTATTAAAAAGTATGTTTCCTGAACTGTCGGTTTTTACGAGCCAGGCGTTTCCGAGGACACCGGCACCGTCGGAAGCTGTCCAACCGGTTAGAATGAACCCATTGTCAGAGGTTCGCTGGAGCCCACGAAATCCATCTGTGCTGAGACCACCGAATTTTTTATCCCAAAGGATGTTCCCGGCCGATGTCAGGCGTATAAGCCATCCATCCCTGCTGCCAGCTGTGGCTGAAGAAGTGGCGCAGGCAATGATAAAACCTCCATCGGGAAGCACTTCAAGAGCATATGCCTCCTCATCAGATGTACCGCCGAAAGCCCTGCTCCACACCTCGTTTCCCGCGGAATCTGTTCTTACAACGAAAACATCTTTGGCACCGGCTCCGAATGAAGAAGTGTAACCGGCCGCTATGAACCCGCCGTCGAGGGTTTGCTTCCCGGCCGCGGCTTCATCGTCGCTGTTGCCGCCAAAGGTTTTATTCCAGATCAGATCTCCGTTTTTAGCGGTTCTGAAAAGCCAGAGGTTTCTGCCGGAAGCCGTTCCATAAGATCTTGTATAGCCGGCTATGATGTACCCTTCGTCACCGGTCTCTTCGATCGCGTACGCGGCGTCGATATTGGTGCCACCGAAAGTTTTCGTCCACATTGAATCCTGTGAGTGGAGGAGGGGTGATATCAGAAAAGACAAAATGAGTGTCAGGTAAAACTGCAGGAAGTGGTGTTCGCGCTTCATTTTCAACTCCATTTAATTGGAAAGCCACTGCTGATGAAAAATTGAAATCAACGCTTTAAAATACAAAAGCCCGGCTTCTTGTAAAACCAGGCTTTTATTTCTAGTAGCGGGGGCCGTTCGCCGCGGCGAATTGAACCGACAACCTTCGGGTTCACTATTGCCAATAACAAAAAAGCCTGACTTCTTATAAAATCAGGCTTTTATTTCTTGTAGCGGGGGCCGGACTTGAACCGACAACCTTCGGGTTATGAGCCCGACGAGCTACCAATTGCTCCACCCCGCGGTGTTAAATTGTCAAAACTAGACTACAAATATAGTGAAGTTTCGGAAATTTACAAAATTATTTAGGAGTTTTCTAAGTTTGACAGATTTTCCCAATAATCTTGGGGTTATAACCCCTTACTCCTAAGAAACTCTCTGCCAACTCCGGTTTTTAGCCATTTCTCTCTTTTCAACGCATCCGCCTTGCTGTCGAACACTTCGGTGTATGCCAATTTCCAGTCATTCCCTCTTTTGGTCCATAGCGAAAGAGATTTGCAATTATGTTCTGCCAGCCTCTTTTCAAGGTCTTCCGTCATGCCGGTGTACTTTAATCCTTCTGCGCTTAAAATTATGTAAACGAAATACTTTTTCATGCAACTAACTCGAAAGGAGATTCAACTATCGGTCAAGAAATAAGCCCTACTTCTTGTGAAACCAGACTTTCCTTTGTAGCGCGGGCCGTTCGCCGCGGCGAATTGAACCTTCTACCTTCGGGTTATGAGCCTGACGAGCCACCAAATGCTCTTTCTCGTAGCGTTAAATTGTCGAAATTAGACTCTGAGCTTGGGAATTTTCCGGGACTAAACAAAATTATTTGGGTAGTTTAACAATAAATTTTGTGCCTTTGCCCGGTTCGGTCTCAACTTCGATGGTTCCTTTGTGCCTGGCCACGAACTCAAAACAGAGCCTTAATCCCAAACCGCTCCCCTTTTCGTTCGAGGTTCCGGGTGTTGAAGCGATCTCATGTTCAAGAAAAAGTCTGGCCTTTTGCTCCCCGGTCATACCCACACCCTGATCGGCAACTACGAGGATCACCTTGTCATCTTCGGGAGCAAGTGAAACCCCGATCATACTGCCGGGATAACTGAACTTCATGGCGTTGGTTATGAGATTCTGTACCAGTGACTGAAGCATCGACACATCCCCCTCAATCACCATTCCCGCCGGGAGAACAGCATCCACGGTAATGTTCTTCGTATGCAGATTGTACTTGAGTGAGTTCAGAGTGTCTTTCACAAGGATTTTTAGGTCGACACTCACGGGGTTGAACGGGAGTGCCCCGGCCTGAACACGGGTCCACTTCAGCAGGTTCTCCAGCAGGTTCATCACCTTCACCGCTGAGTTATGGATATCTTCCGCGAACTGTTTTGTCTCCTTTGGTGTCAGTATCTCGAGATCCGTCATCAGGATGTCAGACATGTTCAGGATCGGATGGAAAGGGCTCCTCAGATCGTGGGAAATAACGGCGAGAAGCTTATCCCTGGTGCTGTTCGCGAGCTGAAGTTCGGAGTTTTTCTGTTTCAGCTCATTCTCCATCTTAAGATTCTCTGTAATGTTCCTGGTCACTCCGATGATCCTGAGGTTACCTGCCGCGTCTTTAAGGAGGCTGCTAACCACTTCGGTCCAGACTGTTCCACCGCCTTTCACAGGCTGCTCTATCCTTATGGTTTTCTCATAAAATTCACCGGTTGCGAAGTAATTCTCCATCGCTTCCTTTAGTGATTCGGCTGTCCTCACGGCGGATTCAGGTGTGACCATCTCATCCATCGGCTGCTGCATTACCTCTTCGACCCTATAACCCCTCAGTTTTTCGACCGATGGGCTGAGATAAATGAATTTCATCGTGAACGGATCCATCACCCAGATCACATCGGTCATGTTTTCAGTGATGAACTTGTAGGTTTCCTTGCTTTCTTTAAGTTCGATCTCTGTCTCCACCCGTTTCGTTACATCCCGGGCGATACAATAAACCCTGTCAGCCTCGAGGAATGCCCGCCACTCGATGTAAATTCTGTTCCCGTTTTTCGTGTAGTAGCAGATCGTGAAGTCGATCAGCTCTCCAGTCTGGAAAATACTCCTGAAAGCTGCCAAGGATCTCTCCCGGTCATCGGGATGAACAAACTCTGTAAATATCTTTCCTGATATCTCGTCAGAAGTGTAGCCAAGGAGATTCTCCCAGGCTTTGTCGTACCGAACGACCTTGCCCTCTCTATCCAGGACGACGAAAAGATCAAGCGCGAGGTGGAAAAACTTCCGGAAGACCTCTTCTCCTGTCAGGATATCGCTTTTACCGTCTTTTTCCATTCTTAGGTGTCCTTATATTTCATATTCCGCCAAATACTTACCAACGTCACTTCGGCGATCGAAGTACGGTGAAAGGAATATCCATTAGATCAAATTTTTTCCAGTCTCTGAAGTCATAGTGCCACCACTCGCTCTCGAGCACCTGAAAGCCATGCTTCTCCATCACGCTCCGCAGGAGAGCACGGTTGGTACGCACACTCAGCGGAAGCTCCTGATATCCATGTCCGGCTTTCGGGGTGAATTCATCGAATACCGTGGGCATTTCGAGCAGTTCGCCAGTTTTCAGGTCATACAGTCCAAGGTCGATCGCACACCCCCGGTTGTGCCTGCTTCCCGTTTTAGGGCTGGCGGCAAAATCTTCATCGAGGACAAATTCCCATATCTTTTTCGTTACTGCATACGGCCTGTAACCGTCATAAATCACCAAACCGATCCCGTTCAGAGCAAGTTCGGCGGCAACATTTCTCAGTGCATGGGCTGCAGGCAACCTGAGAAACACGCCGGGGGTTTCGTAGAGGACGTGCTTCGTCACGTTATCTGTAGTGGCGTATTTTACATCCTTTTTCAGATTTGGGATAAGTATTTCAAGATCAAGTAGCGCGTTGCTGCTGTCGAGAGCTACAAGTTCATGATAGAGTGAAATGTCACTCACCACCTTGAGTCCGTATTCATTCAGTGGAATTTCAGGCTGAGCCTGAAGAGCTCCATACAGAAAAAAGAAAGCGAGAAAGAAGTATTTACCTGGTTTTATCATTAATTGACCACCTTTAAAATTGGGTAAACGCAATACTTTTTGTCGAACCACGGTGACCTCTGATAGAGCCAGAAGAGCCGTGAATTGGGATCATTCCTGAACTTCTCATCCTGATCAAGTTTCTTATCAAACTCCGCTTTCAGGGAGGGATCTTTGGCCAGCATTTCCGGCGCGAGCCGCTCCATCACGTAGTCTTCGTAATATTCCTTCATCTCAAAGATCTGGTTGAAGTAGCCCCACGCGAGGTATGAGTCATCCGACTTCGGTTCGAGCAGAGTAGCGATAAGCTTGTAGAGCTTCTGCCTGCTCTCCACATAGAAGGAACCCGCAGGAACTGTAACCTCCTCAACCCGGGTATCGTATTTATAAGTGACCCTGTGGCGACCTTCGTATGGCCTGTCAGCGAACTTGAAATCGCGGAGGGTTGTGGTCTCAACCTTTACCCTGTCCGGGGTTTTCACTTCCTCGACCTTGATCCCGTGCATCGCAATCTTTTCCGCGATGTGGCTGTACTCGGGCGGAATGATGTAACCGGCGGGCATTCTAACAGAATCCACCACTTCGATAATATCGTAGTGCGGCACTTCTTTCTGATACTTTTTACCGGTGTACACAGTCTTCATTCCGCCTGAGACGGTACTGGCCTCAGTGACCGACTCGATCCCCTTCCAGAGATAAGTCTTCGAAGTGGTGTCTTTAAGCTTAAATTTCACCGGTAGCCAGGCCGGGCTCTCTCCCGTGTAAAGGGTCATGTTATTGTCGGCTTTCCTGTTCTCCTCTATAACAACCTTACCATTCATCGCGAGGAACTGACCGGTAGCTTTAATGCACTCCAGGGTGGCATAAACACGGTCTTTAAATGGTTTCATCATGTGGGTCTCGACGCAGAAACTGATCCTGTTGCGGGTTGCGGAGTATCCGTTTGTAAATCTAGGAAGTGATGCCCACTCCATTATCCCGTCTTCAACCTTGTCGTTCTTGAAACCGACATAGGGCGAAACCAGCCATCCGGCACCCTCGACCTGTTCGATGATGTATGGAAGAAAACTCTTCCGTATAAGTTTAGCGAGGTTGGGCGACATGTTGGCAAAGTACTCAAGACCGTAGGAAACGGTATACTGGAAGTCGGCACCGTTCGTGGTGTGATTGTCCATGATCATATCCGGGTCCCAAGCGTTGAAGAGTTTTACCATCGCCTGCATTTCCGGGGCCTCGGCCTTCGTCCAGTCACGGTTCAGGTTCAGATTTTGGGCTGTCACCCTCCATCCCATGTTCTCCGGACCGTCCTGGTTTATCCGGTTATACGGGGAAGACCTTTCATGTCCGTCAACGCTGAAGATGGGGACGAGAACGATGTTCACATTGTCGTATATCTCCCGGTGCTTACCCTCGACAAGCATTTCCCTAAGGAAGATCATCGAGGCATCCTTTCCTTCTATCTCACCCGAGTGGATACCGTTTATGATAAAAAGAAGGGGTTTACCTGATCGTTTCGCGGCCGCGGGAGTGAACGCTGTGTCCTTTGACACAATAAAAACTTTCATGGCGCGGCCCTGTGGAGAAATGCCGAAAGTTTCATATTTTACCGCACCGGAAATTTTTGATAAACGGGTAAAGTAGTCATCTGTTTCGGCATAGGTAGCCGTGGCTTTGAATCCCGACCGTTCGAAGACGGTTTCCCATC
>RHKR01000587.1 GCA_008363265.1 Chlorobiota bacterium | reverse complement strand
ATAATACCTAATCCGCCGCGGCGGACTAATACCTAATACCTAATCCGCCGCGGCGGACTAATACCTAAATAACTTTCTTATGCTTCAAATACTTGTGTGCTGCCTTGTAGGCCATGGGGATAAGTGAGGCGAAGGCAACAATGAAGAGGGTAAGGGTGAGGTTGTTCTTAACGAAGGGGATGCTGCCGAAGAAGTAGCCCGCGAAAAGATAGAGGGAGATATAGATCAATCCCGATAGAGCGCTTGAAACAATGAAGGGGGAGAATTTCATTTTAACCACCCCCGCTACGAACGGGGCGAATGTCCGCACGATCGGGAAATATCTCGCGAGGAACATTGTGGTTCTTCCGTGTTTGTGGAAGAAGTCCTCTGTGGCTTTCAGGTACGAGGGCCGTATGAACTTGTTGTCCATTTTGTAGGCTCTCTCCCCCAATCTCCTTCCGATCACATAGTTGATCAAATCGCCGGTAAATACGGCCAGGGTAAACAGAGGCAGAAGCGCGTATGGATTAAGTATCCCCACGGCCGCAAGTGCCCCCGCCGCGAAGATAACCGTAACTCCGGGAAGGATCGGCGTCAGTACAAAGTTTGTTTCCAGAAAAATCAGTAAAAAGAGGAAGATATATGTAACACGGCCGAACTCGGCGGTAATCATCCCGAGATAATTGTCGAGATGGTTCATTATCTCCCAGACGTTGTTAAGCAGATCCATTTATGGGCTTCTTGGTGAAAGAAATGGCAGTAAACGCGACTATTAGAATTCTTTTATTTTTATTTTTGTTTTCAAATATATGTGAATTGATCATTTTCTTGTAAATAAAAATAATGACTGAAATAGTAGTTGTATTGGTTCTGATCCTCCTTAATGGCTTCTTCGCCATGTCGGAGATCGCCATTGTATCATCCCGGAAATCGAAACTCGAACAGGCGGCGGCTAATGGCTCGAAGGGCGCGGCTACAGCCCTCAAACTCCTTGAAAGTCCTGAAAATTTCCTCTCGAGCGTGCAGATCGGTATAACCCTTGTGGGTATCATATCCGGTCTCTACGGAGGTGTGGCCATCGTCGAAGACTTCACCCCCATTGTTGCAGGGATCGAATTCCTTAAGCCGAACGCGCTTGAGATTTCCTACTTCCTCGTGGTCGGTATCATCACTTATCTCTCACTTGTAGTGGGTGAACTGCTCCCGAAGACCATAGCCTTCAACAATCCCGAGAAGATAGCCGCGGCCGTTGCTCCCTTCATGAGCTGGCTCGCTGTTGTCGCCCTCCCTGTCGTAAAAGTGCTCTCCCTCTCAACCCGGCTGCTGCAGAAGCTTCTCATGATCAAGGAGAAGCAGGAGGCCCCCGTAAGCGAGGATGAACTGAAACTCCTGATAGAACAGGGAGCAAAGTTCGGAACATTCGACCGTTATGAGTCGGAAATGATCAAGAGCGTTTTCCGCTTCGGAGACAGAACGGCACGTTCGGTTATGACCCCCAAAAGGGATGTGGTGGCGCTTAATCTTGATCACGACTTCAACCGCAACCTGAAGATCATCCTCTCACACGATTTCAAGATATTCCCCGCTTACAAGGGGAACACCGATAATGTGGTGGGGATAATTGAAACAAAAGAATTTCTTAAAAAATACAGCCAGGGCCGGCAGTTCAAACTTGAAGACATGGTTTATCGCCCCGTACTGGTACCCGAGAATCTGCAATCCACCCGCATTATCGAGTCTTTCAGGGCCTCCAAGTATCATTTCGGACTCGTTATCGACGAGTCGGGTGCCTTCAAGGGAGT
>RHKR01000586.1 GCA_008363265.1 Chlorobiota bacterium | reverse complement strand
ATCATGCAAGTTTGAAGGAGTGGCATCCGATTCTTCGATCAACAGGCTGCTTCAGGATGTATCAAATGATCTCCGGACCCCCGCCAACAGCATTCTCGGTTTTGCGTCACTACTCTACGACGATAAACTCAACTCGGTTCAGACCGAGTATGTAAAGCTGATAAAAGATAACGCACAGAAGATATCAGGACTGTTGAATGATCTGATCGATATTTCAAGAGTCTCTTCCGGCAGCGTTACACCACAACTAAGCACTTTCGAGCTTCAACCCTTCATTGAGGAGATCGAAACAAATTTCAAAGAGAAGATCGATCAGTCGGTAACAACACTTCAGTTCAGCTTTGGCGAGGCGGTACCGAAGGAGATCGAATCCGACCATCAGCGCCTGAAAACAGCCGTTACATATGTTCTTGGATACCTGATCAATGAGAATCCTTATGGAAAGATCGATGTGCAGGTTTCAGAATCACTGGCGGGCATACTCGGTATTAAGATACACCACCCCGGGTTTATTCTTCCTGTCGAGAAGGTACACGACGCGTTCAGGATCGCACAGATACATGAGTCGCGCAGCAAAACCATCTCTCTTTCCACCCTCTCCCTTAATCTGGCTGAGAAGTATGTTCAAAGCCTTAAGGGAGAACTTGTTATCGCGAAAGATCCCGTTCAGGGAATAAATATTACGATCAACCTTCTTTTGACGGGTGCAGCTGACTTTGCAAAGCAGATCGAATCGATGCCGAAACCCGATGCCAGGAACAACCGGGTGCTCGTGATCGAGGATGACTACGCCACTTCGAAACTCCTGAGCAATTATCTTAATAAATGGGGTTACGAACCCACGATTGTGAACGCCGGACAGAAAGCCCTGCAGATACTCGAAACCGAAGGCTTTCTCTCGATCATCACCAACGTGACCCTGCCCGATATTAACGGACTTGAACTCCTCAGAAAGATCAGGGAGAACAAACTTCACAGACACACGCCCGTGATCGTCTGCTCGGTTGAGGCGGAACAGCAGAAAGCGTTCCTGATGGGATCGGTCGAGTACTTTGTTAAGCCGATCAGTTACAAAGACCTTGTCGAGGTACTTACCAGCTACCGGCTGCGCCGTGACGCGAATGTGCTTTGTGTTGATGATGACATTAATACTTTGAACCTCGTAAAAGAGGCCATCCAGTCAGCCGGGTTCAATCCCGTTGCAGAAAATTTTTCATATGAAGTGCCGGAAAAGATCGCCAACATGGATCTCGATCTGGCTATCGTCGACCTTGACATGCCGCGTATGAACGGTTTCGAGCTGATCAAGGAGATCAAGTCGAACCCGCGTTTTGCCAGTCTGCCGATCATTATATATACGGGCAAGGAAAACTACGAGGAAGACCTCGCAAAGATAAACGGCCTGTTCACCGAACTGCTCGACAAAAAGAGCACCAAGATAGAAGATCTTGCCGAAACCATTAGCAAAATGGTTAACAGGACCGAACCTGCAGCACCTGTACCGGGAGCTGTGCACGGTCAGCCGCAACCCGCTCAGGAAGACCAGGGCCCCTCGATCCTTCTCGTGGAAGACTACAAACACTCTCAGATAATCGTAACCCGTCTTTTGCGAAAAAACGGTTTCAGCAATGTAACCGTGGTTGAGAATGGCGCGGAAGCCGTTGATCAGGCAAGGAAAGCGGTTTATGATCTGATACTTATGGATATGCAGATGCCTGTTATGAACGGTTTTGAAGCCACTGAGCGGATCAGACAGATGCCCGAGTACAAGGACACCCCGATTATTG
>RHKR01000054.1 GCA_008363265.1 Chlorobiota bacterium | reverse complement strand
GCGATGAAATCTTTGTACCTTTTGGTCTTAAGTGTGGTATCGCGCTTCTCTTCCGGGAGTTGCATCTGGGTGGCGTACCTTACCAGTTCGTTCGCGATCACCCAATAGCGGGAAGAATAAGTGTTGTTAACGAAGAAGGGGGCGATCTTTTTGTCGATCTCCGCCATTTCAGCCCTGGTTGTGGCAATACTTCTCCAGACATCACCGTAGGTGTTTTTCAGATCCGGGTTTGAGTTAACGAACTCGACCGCTTTTCTTTCGAAATCTTTTTTCCTCGCCATCAGGTAGGGGTCGTTAAGCGCCTTGTAGGTGGTGGTAATGCTTTTCCACCCGTTGGAAAAGGCGAGGCGGAGATCTTCATATTCGTCAGCCCGTGAAGGGTTGGTTACCTTCAGCTCAGCGAGTTTGTTGTAGAGTGAGTTCATCAGGAACGACATGTTCCTGTACTGCACATCCCTCAGATACTCGAGCTGGGCCACGGTGCGGAGGCGGTTGGTTGAACCCGGGTTGCCGACCGTGAAAACGAGTTCACCTTCAGAGGCGCCGTTCTCGCTCCACTTGAAGAAGTTTTTGCTCTCCACCGGTTTGCCGTTCTCATCGTAAACCCGGTAGAATGTACAGTCGAGGTTGTATCTCGGGAAGGTGAAGTTGTCGGGGTCGCCGCCGAAGTAACCGATCTGCTCCTCGGGGGTGAAGACAAGCCGCACATCCCTGAAAACCTTAAAGCCCTGTACGAAGAAGAGGCTGCCGTTGTAGTAGGTGATCACATCACACTTGAGGCCCGTCTCTTTTTCATATTTTGCCTTCATATCCTTCATTGTTTTTTCACGGATCGAGATCTTCTCTTTCAGGTCTTTCCCCTTGGCGATCTCAGCGGTAACATCCGCGGTAATGTCTTTCAGGAAAACGAGCTGCTCCGCGACATAGTTGGGGATCTTCCTCTCCTCCTCGAGGGTGGCGGCATAGAAGCCTGTTTTCTCGATGTCTTCTCCCTCTTTCTGCACCTGACGCTTTACCCCGCCCGCGCAGTGGTTGTTCGTCATTACCAGTCCGTCATCCGATACAAACGAAGCGGTGCATCCCGGTATGCGAAGTGCCGATAGACGCACATCGTTGAACCACTCTTCAGCAGCTTCGAAACCGTATTTCTCTTTGAGGTACTGATATGGCGGGAACTCGAAAGTCCACATTTTTCCCGTGTCGTAGAGACCGGCTTTGGCGGTATCTTCTGAAATGTGAAATGTGAAATGTGAAATGTTATCCGCCTTCGGCGGGGTGAACTGTGAACTGTGAACTGTGAAGTACGAAAGAACAAATACCGCGATAAGAAAGATATTGCGACGCGATTTTACCATAAGTATATATCTCCGGTGGATTAGAGGTTTATGAGTTTAAAAATTCTGTTTTTCGTGGTTGAGGAGCCATTGTTTGTTCGGGAGGCCTCCGCCGTAACCGGTGAGGGAACCGTCGCTGCCGATGACACGATGGCAGGGGATAACGATGCTTATAAGGTTATCGCCGTTGGCGTTGGCAACCGCCCTTACTGCCGATGGCTTGCCAATCGCTTTGGCCTGATCGCCGTATGATCTGGTTTCACCGAAAGGAATATCAAGAAGGGAGTTCCAGACCTTCTTCTGAAAATCGGTTCCGTTAAGCTTAAGTGGGAGATCGAATTTCTTCAGTTTCCCCGCGAAATAGCTGGAAAGCTGCACTTCGAGTTTGGCGAGGTGAGGGTTTGTCCCCTCAATAAATTCATCCTTAAGTTTTTTTCTTAGTCTTGCCTGCTGAGCGGCTCTGTCGCTCTCTGAAGCGAACTCGACGAATACCACGCCTTCCTCATTCGCGCCGAGGAAGAGTGTCCCCACAGGGGAGTTGAAGTATGAGGTTGAGATCATGATCGTTTACTCCTGTGATCTTTTGTTGTAAAATCCGAGAATGACCCCGAGTACCACCGACCAAAGAGCGGCCAGGCCGATCTGGTACGGTTTCGGGAGCATGAATGTAACTGTATGAGCCGGGAGCCAGAACCAGATGAGGGAGTAAAACCCTTTCTGAATGTTTGCCCAGTTATCTTTCCGTGCTATAAGGTTATCGAGCAGACGGTGAAGGAGTACGAGTAGCACGCCGAACTGTAGGTTCATCGCGGCGGAGATGGCAAAAGCTTTTGTGAAATTTGTCAGCTCCGGCAGGAGGCCCGCTTCCACCAGACCCGTTACAAACCCCTTATAGCCCGTGAACGCGTATTTTATCAGCACCGCCAGGAAAGCCCACTCGGCGAACTTCAGCAGCACTTCCACCGGGGTGTAGGGAATGAACACCTTCTTTTTTATGATCCACGAGGCGATCATGTCACCCAGTGTGCCGAGAAGGGCGAACTGCACCATCGCGGTCAGGATGGGGTAGGCCATTACGAGGTCAACATACCATTGCATCCGGCTGCTGTTTCCTTTCGTCTGTCAGAAAATTGTTTACTTCATCATTTAAATTACGGAAAAATGCTCTTTCAGTATTAATTTTACACGACACTTTAACCAAGGTATTAAAATGAACCCAATCATAGAAAAATTTATTGAAAGCAATACATTCGCCATCGCCGGAGTTTCGGCCGACAGCAAAAAATTCGGAAATTACATCGTAAAAGAGCTCACCGCGAAGGGTTTCACCATCCACCCCGTTCACCCTTCGCTTGAAGAGGTGGAAGGGGTGAAGTGCAGCCGGACGCTCGACGCGGTTTCCGCCAGGACAGACAAACTGATAATCTGCGTGAAGCCTGAAAAGGCCGTATCGATAGTGAAAGAGGCCGCCGCGCTCGGATTCACATCCGTGTGGCTTCAGCAGGGGAGCGGCTCGAAGGAGGCTTCGGAAGCCGCGAAAGAAGCCGGCATCGCCGCCGTTTCGGGTAAGTGCATCCTAATGTACACCGAACCCGTAAAAGGGGGGCACAGGTTCCACAGGGGCATCGCGAAGCTTTTCGGGAAATACTGATTCCGTATCAGTTCAGAATTCTAATATATTATATTTACAGGTTGACAAAAATATTTTTTAGTATCTGAAAAATCCGAGAAGAAACAATGAAATGCCCGGAATGCGGGAAAGAAACCCCGCCCAATAAAAGCCATTGCCAGGAATGTGGAGCCAAATTGAAAACAGAGTTCAAAACATGCGCTAACGGTCACCAGTTCTCCGGTGACAGATGTCCTTATTGCCCTGCAGACGACCTCTATTCGGGTGTGCCGACCGTGATCGATGAAACAGGGCCCTCTATGAATGATGACAGAACACGGATCGATCAGGCCGCTCCTTCCATCAGGCCCGCGGCAGGCGGACTGGATGACAGAACACAGATCGTCACTTCGCAGGCGGCAACTGCCGGAGGCCCGACACTTCCCCCGCTCGGAAGTGCAGCCGCAAACCCCGTTGGCAGAAAGATCGTTGGTTTCCTTGTGTCGTATGACCTCGATCCGCTCGGTACGGTGTTCAACATCTACGAAGGGCGGAATCTGGTCGGAAGGGTTGCTCCTGCTTCTGTACTGATCCCTGACACCACGGTTAGCGACAAGCACGCGCTCATACTTTTCCGGGACGGTAAATTCTTCCTCGCCGATGAGCTTTCAACCAACGGCACCTTCGTTAACGATGAGGCGATTGAAGACAAAGTGAAGCTTTCTGATCGCGACGAGGTTCGCTTCGGCAAGGTAATAATGAGATTCATCATCATCTGACAGCATCGGATGGTAAAAAACTTTAACAGGACGGAAGTATGAAAAAGCTATTTCAGTTCCCCGCGGCACTAATAATTGCGGCCGCTTTTCTCCTCAACTTTCAGTCGTTTTCGCAAGGACTGAATGCCCGGTATATCAAGACCAATACGAAGGAGTTCCCCAACAACACCGTTACCGCCCTTCTGGTCTATGACAACTATGGTTCCGCGGTAAAGGGGCTCGATAAGAGTGCCTTCACAACCATCCTCGATGGCAAAAAGGGGGATATCTCCGGAGTGTCAACCATGGCATCCACCGGGAAGGGTATCTACACCGTCCTCTGCATCGACGTTTCGGGCTCAATGCGCGGAAAGCCGATGGAAGACTCGAAAGCGGCCGTGCTGAGATATATCAATGAACTTGGAGACAAAGACTACGTCGCGATCTACTCGTACGGTGACGGTGCGGATCTGGTGGCCGACTTCAGTAACGACAAGGGCTATCTGACCGGACAGGTGAAGAAACTGACAGCGAAAGACCAGTATACCTCGCTCTTCTACGGCGCGAGCAAGGGGATCGAAAAGCTTAAGGATAAAGCGAAAGAGGATGAAGCGGTTAACCTGGTGCTGATCGGTGACGGCAACAACGACAGTCCGACGGATGCCTACACTATTGATGATGTGATCTTCAAGGCGAAGGAGGCGGGGGTGCCTGTGTTCACTTTCGGCTATACTTCATCCAATAAAATGGCACTGCAGAACCTCGAGAAGATAGGCGATGAGACGGGAGGAAGGTATTATGAGTCGCCGAACAGGGAGGAACTTGACAATAACTTCCGTAAGATGAGGGACAATATTCATAATATTTACCTGGTCGCCTATAAGGTGTATGAACTGGAAGGGAAGGGGCAGGAGGTTAACGGTATTTTTACGGTTAAACAGGGTCAGCTGACAAGTGAAGTGTCGGGGAAGGTAAAGCTTCCTGCCGCCAAGGCCTCTGCTAAACCTGAGGATGGGGATGGCGGTTTAGGTATTTGGGGTTTGGTGCTTGGGGTGGGGGTTTTGGTGCTTGCAGGTGGTGTTTTGGTGTTTGTAATTATGAACGGGAAAAAGAAGAAGAGATTGGCTGAGGCTACTGAGAGGGAACTTGAGGCACTCAGAGCGGCAGAGCCACCGGTTGTAAGGGATGAGCCCGCACCGGGCAGGCGCACCGCGGTTGAGGAACTCCCCCCGACTATGGTTGAGATGCCGGATCAGTCGCCGGACGCTACTGTGATCATGAGGCCGGGAGCGGGAGGGTCCGCGGCAGGAACGGCGAGACTGGTGCTCGAGGTTAAGATCGGCCCCCTGGCGGGGAAAGAGTTTGCTGTTACCGCGGCAGGCGCGGTTATCGGGCGTTCGCCTCAGGAGGCCACTTTGGTTCTGGCTGAGCCGGGTGTGTCAAAGAAGCACGCGCGTGTCAGCTTCAGGGACGGGCGTTATTTTATCGAAGACCTTGGCTCTTCGAATGGTGTTTTTGTGAATATGAAGCGGATAACGCACGCGGTTGAGATAACGGATGGTAATTCTTTTAAGATGGGTGGCTGTGAAGGCTACTTCAGGATCAGATAGCGGGAAGCCCCATGGCAGATAACACAAGAGTTGAATACGGCAACATATCGGATGTAGGGAAGGTCCGGCAGGCGAATGAGGATTATTTCGGAACGTATAAAGGTGATTTCGGCGAACTCTTCATTGTATGCGACGGTATGGGGGGCTATAAGGGGGGTAGGGTTGCTTCGACCACGGCGGTTGAGGCAATGAAGAAGCATTTTGAGTCTGTGAAGTCTTCTGCGGATATGCGGATCGAGCTTTTTAACGCTCTGAAGGCGGCTGACCGTGATATTACGATGAAAGCCAATGAGGATATCGAGCTGGGGAGGATGGGTTCGACGGCGGTTGTTGTGCTGATAAGCGGTAACAGGTTGTTTTTTGCCCATATTGGTGACAGCCGTATATACAGGGTTCGTGATGGTGAGATCGAGAGGTTGACGAGGGACCATTCGCTGGTACAGGAGATGGTTGATAACTCGATCATCACAGAGGAGCAGGCTGAGCATCACCCACAGAGGAACGTAATTTTGAGGTCGCTGGGTCCGAACGGGAACTCGGAGCCTCAGGTTGATCCGCGGGATGAGGTTCTGTTCAAGGATGATGTTCTCGTCTTGTGCAGTGACGGGCTTACGGGTCATGTGGAGGACAGGGAGATCAGGGACATTGTTCTTAAGTACGGGCCGGTGGAGGCGTGCGAAAAGCTTGTGGCTCTGGCGAATGACCGCGGGGGGAAGGATAATATTACCGTTCAGGTCATTAGAGTGGTTGAGGGAAAGAAGAGGGCTGTGAGCCTGAGGGATAAGTCGAAGCTGTTGCAGGCGGCGATTATCTCGGGTACCGCTGTTGTTGTGCTTCTGGTCTATTTTTTCCTGGCGAGTTTTGATCAGGAGATCAAGATACCGGATACGGGGGTGAGTGACACGGTTAAAACTTCAACAGATACCGGAACAGTCGGTACTGTCAACACTTCCGGTAAACCTGACTCTGTGAAACCCGGGACCAATAAAGGGGCCAAATGATAAATGATTTCGAGAGAATAACCGCATGTTCGTAGAAAACCAGATTGTAAAAGACGAGTACAGGATCATCCGCAAGGTTGGTGAAGGGGGCATGGGTACGGTGTATCTTGCTGAGGATATTCATATGCAGCAGGAGGTGGCGATCAAGCTGCTTCATCCTGCTCTTACCAAGGATCCCGAGATCGTTGAGCGGTTCAAGACGGAGGCCAAGGCTCAGTATAAGCTGACACATCCTTATATCGTGAAGCTTACCCGTCTGGTCCAGTTCGGGGAAGATTATTTTATTGTGATGGAGTATGTCGAGGGGATGACTCTGAAAGAGATGCTTAAAAAGACGGGCCTTTTGCCTGAAGACCGCGCGCTGCCGATCTTCCACAAGATCTTGCGCGGCTTGGAGTATGCCCATTCGCAGGGGATCATCCATCGTGATATCAAGCCGGGTAATATCATCATCGACAAGAACGGCAACCCGAAGATCACCGATTTTGGGATAGCCAAGATCCTCGGTGACAAGGGGATGACTCAGACCGGGACAAAACTGGGGACGGTTTACTACATGTCGCCCGAGCAGATCAAGAATCCGAAGGGGGTAGACCAGCGGACAGATGTTTATTCGCTGGGAGTGACTTTGTATGAGATGCTGACAGGAAGGCTGCCGTATAATGTGGGGCTTGAGTCGGAATACGACCTTATGAATGAGATAGTTAATACTCCGATAAAGAATCCGCTTGATTATTATCCGCATATTTCACCCGGTGTGGTGAAAATGATCTATCACATGACGGCCAAGGAGAAGCTTGAGCGCTACGCCCATTGTGAGGAGTATCTGGATTTTCATTTACGTCCGGCGGGGGATGAGAAGCAGACTCCGTCGCAAAAAGTGTCGAGCGGGGCAGCTTCTTTTGTTCTGTTGCTTGTGCTGACGGGTATTGTGGTACTTTTGTTCATATTTGGGAATGATCTTTCGAGGATGATCAAGGGTGAAACGGTGTCGCCTGATTCAACTTTTGTTGATGCTGATTCTGTGGCGAGGGCTGAGTATGAGCGTCTGCAGAAGGAAAAGAGGGAGAAGGAGAAGGCCAATGTGCCGGAGAAGAAAAAAGACACCACGGTACAGAGCGACACGGCCAAGCCGGCACCGAAGACCCCTCCTGATGAGGAGGTTATTCCGGCGGATTCAACTAATTAAATGTGAAATGTGAAATGTTATTAGTTATGAATAGACCACGGATTTCGCCGCGGCGAAGCGGATGACGCGGATTTTCACGGATTGGATACGAAGGATACGGATATGATCGACAGAAAGTATTTTGGCAGTGTGAGGCTTGCGGCGATTCTGTTCGCAGCGGGGGTGGTGCTTTTTGTACTGGTTGATTTTCTGGCATTTGGGGGTGGGGGTGTGAGTGTCAGTGTTGATTTGAAGGGCGCGCAGCAGGTTTGGGCCCGTGATTCGGTCGTGCTCAGGGTCCCGGTTGTGATCAAGAACACTCTTCCTGTTGGGTTTACCAGTGAGGGTGTGAAGGTTGTTGTGAATGGCAAGGGTGTAACGCCGGAGGGTGGGGGAGACAGTTTGTTTGTACCGGTGGTTTTTGATTTTTCGGAGGAGGGTGGTGCGGATACGGTAAGTTTGGGTGTCGATTTCGAGGCCGGCTTTCTGTACCGTGGCTGGAGGGGCAGCTGGAAGGGGATCGTGACTCCGGAGGAAGTGTTGGGGGATCTCGCGCAAAGGACGGCAGATGAGGTGGGTTCGCAGGATCGGGTGAAGGGACGGTACGTTCTTAAGGGGAACTCGGCTGTAGTGTCGATTGATTTTGCCAATCCATACGATTATCCTGTGGGAGTGGAGTTTGACGGTGACCCTTTGTTTACCGTGGGAAACGGGAAGTCAAAGAAGGGGAAACCCGCCCAGGATAGTCTGAAGTTGGCGGGAAAGAGTAAGGGGAGTATAAATATAACATTCGCTTTGGATAAGGATTGGATGCCCAAGGATGGAAAACCATTCGAAAACGCATCAGTGCGGGGGGATCTGGTGATCACTGTGATGAACAAAAAAGTCACCAGAAACAGGGAGATCGTTCTAAGCGGGGTAGAGAAGGAGCCATCGAAGAAATCCCCGCCGAAAAAGGGGAAGGAGAGGGGTTAGGGGTTTGGTGTTTGGGGTGGGGTGTTTGGCCTGCCTGACATGGAGTGACTCGTTCAGTATTTAAATGGGGAGTGGAGGTGTTTTGGCAGACCACCGATTTCGCCGCGGCGAAGCGGAGATTCAGATTTTTATTTTAAGGGACGCAGATACATGCGGAGTATTCAGATATCCGCGGATTCTTAAAACCAATAGAACGAGCCTTCAGGCTCGTTAAAACGGGGTAAAAAAATTAATAAAAAACGCCCTTTAGGGCCGCTAATTCATCACTTACGGCCCTAAAGGGTGAGTTGTTTTAAACCACAATCTTCCTTAAAAAGTCACCATCTTATCCGCCCAGACCACCACATTAAGGCAATCAACCATTGTGGAGACGGGGCATGAGGTTGAATCCTCAAGCTGCCGGGACTTCAGGCATGTGCCGCAGGCGAGGATCTCGCCACCGAGTGAAGTGTAAAGCCGGAACTGCTCATCCACATTGTACTTTTCGTGGGTAAGGCCTTCACACTCAACGGCTTCGCCCATCAGGAAAACCTTGGTTTCGTGTCCCTGCTTCAGTGCGGTTACGGCGAAACGGAAGGCGTTCCATGCTTTTTCGAATTCTTTGGTTTCTATTATGATGCCGATCTTCATTTCTTTTCTCCAAATTCTTTAATTTTCTTCCGAAATTTATGGAATTATCCAAAAGCATTCACGCCTTTAAATTTTCTATATTGGAGTGATAAAAATTGATTTTTCGGAACCGTAATGAAGAAGAAACTGCCAATAATTACCGCTGACTTTGCCACGCTCGTGGGTGGTGGGGGTTATTTCGTGGATAAGACAAGGTACATTCCGGTGTTGGAAGAACTCAATTTCCCGAATATCTTTTTCCTTCGCCCCCGCCGGTTTGGTAAATCACTTTTCCTCTCGATGCTTGAATATTATTACGGAGTGCAATACTCGGTGCGGTTTGAAGAACTGTTCGGTGAATATTTCATAGGCAGACCCGAAAATGTAACACCCCTTAAAAACTCTTACTACATCCTCAAATTTAACTTTAGTGGTATCGATACCGGTATTGAGGTGGAGATAAGATACAAGTTCGACGAGGAGGTGCGTTCGGCAATTGAGATTTTTCTGCAT
>RHKR01000585.1 GCA_008363265.1 Chlorobiota bacterium | reverse complement strand
ATCCATCGATTTCCAGGGAGCGGAAGCACTCCACTCAGTAATAAATGCCCTTGGTATCATATTTCAGGCTCAATTGTTGTATTGATTATTACATTCCACTTCAAGTCAACATGAAAACCTTCTTTCGGTTTGGATGGATTGAGAGCTATCCTTTGAATTCGCGGATGCCGAATGGCAAGTCTTTCATAGAGAAGGCCGGATTCATGATTGAGCCCGAGGGAATCGAGAATTACACCCAGTCGCTGTAATACGGAGGTTTTTGTGGCTTTAATCAACCCCTCATCCGGGACGTCTAACTGGTCATCTTCCGCCATCCCGGCCATGACAGTTGCAATCCGGTTAATCCCACCTGCTCTGTGCTGATACTGCACAAGATCAATTATTGTCAAGGCCGGAGACGAAATTCTAAGGTATCCTGCCTCACTCTTGATCTGTCGAATATACTTGTCAGAAGGAAGAGCCCTTGAGACATACTTGATCCTTATTCCGGCTGTCTGAGTGTCTCTCATGGAGGGGAATTCTGTAAACACGAATGTTTCCTGTGGACTCTGGTGTGCCGAACCGTAGTACTGTGCGGCATTTAACAGACCAATGTAATATTGTCTCTCAAGATATTTCATCAGTTGATCCAAAAAAAGTTGAGGCGGAAGCACACCCATTTTTGAATATTGAGGAGGAATTATAATATAAAATCCCCGAAAAACCGATTGCACCTTGCCTTTGGCACTTAATCTGAGCAGAGATGCCCTTAGCGAATCCTCACTGACATCCGGAAAAGACTTCTTGGCCTCATCAAGAATGAACGTGTATCTCCCTCCGGCGAGAAGGGATTCTGTCCAGTCACGTATTCTGTTTTTACTTTGAATCATGGTATTTAAATAAATTTTCTGCAATAATATACATATAACGTAGCTTATCGCAAAATTTATATGGCTAATAAGCCCCCTCCGTGCTCTTTGCGTTCCTTTCGGTTTAAGATCACTTTGCTCATTAAAAAAAAGGCTGCCCCTTTCGAGACAGCCTTTGTAATCCATCAAGAATTAAATTACTTCATCCACAGATCAGGCAGTTTATCAGGCGTGAGGTAACCGCCGCTACCATCGAGTTCTGCCTCGAGGTTCCTGACCTCCACCCCGGCTATCCGTTTGATAATGGCGTGCAGGGGAGGAAACTCTGCCATAAGTACATCGAATGCCACTTTCTCGTTCTTCGTGAGACCTGAAGTGGAACGCCAGTGTGTCCACATAAGCGTGTTTAATCTCTCCATTATCGTTACATCGGATGGAGGGTTCTCTTCGGCACTCGGGAAATTCGATTTTCTTTCAAACTTCGAAAGTACTGAGTTGAGTGTGTCGAGTATTCTGTCAGCCCTCAGGAGGGGTTCATAACCCGTACCCGGGGAGTGAAGTGCTGACTGCTTAAGGGCACTGACTTTCTTTATCAACTCGGTCAGATAGGTGTAAGTACCGCGCACAACCCTTGATAGTTCGCGTGTATCCGCTTGAAATTTCACAAGTTCTGCCCTGTCGGCCGCGGGAAGTGTTGTATTCCTTAGAGCTACGGCATTGAAATCAACTGTTTCACCCAGAGGTGAAACACCATTACGATCAACCATGAACATCTGTACAGTGAATTTCCCCGGCATTACGAGGTTAATGCTTTGAGTCTTCATGTTGGCATTAAACTTGTCCGGTTTCAGTGTAGTGATCATCTGGTGCTTCAGATCCCAGTTGATCCTTTGGATTCCTTTTGAAGCGGATTTTGTAAGTTTTCTTACTATCTGTCCGGTTTCA
>RHKR01000584.1 GCA_008363265.1 Chlorobiota bacterium | reverse complement strand
GGCGTTGACAAACCGGACATTTCTCCAAGAAACTCCTGCAACTCTATCCTCGACAGCCCACCGAGAGAATCCGACCGTACTTCCCCTTTGTATAGCCCCCTTTCAGTAACAGCCCTTATGATAACCGGTCCCGTGGCAAAGTGCTTACGAGTTACGATAAAATTGTACAGCGAATCAATCGCAGCCGGAGGCAGCGTCTGCTGCACCAAAACATACACCAGGTTCTGCGGCTTGTGAACAGGTACCGGAGGAGCAGGATCTCTGAAAGCAAAGTACAGCACAAGTGCAACCACAGGAAGAGCTAATAACAAATACCGCCATTGGAAGGGGGCTTTGGCAGGCGCTGGAGGCGTCAGAACCTCGGATGGTATTTGAATGATTATGGGTGTAGGCTCAACAGGTTCAGGTGGAGGTGGAGGTTGCGGTTGTTCTGGTTTATTATTCTTTTTTAACAACTCTTCAATATTTTCATAATAGTCAACCACCTCAGCTTTTGTTTCTTCTCTAAAAACAACAGGCTGCGTCTCTACTACTTTCTTTAGCTCCTTAAACAGATCACGAAGTTTATGCAAATCACCAATACAATCCAGAACTTCAGTTTCATCTTTTACTGAGGAGTGGGCAAATGCATTCCGTACGGTTCGAGCATTTGCTATCAGTCTCCGATACTGATTACAGGTGTCATAAGTGTTTTGGTTACTGTTCAATACGTGACAAAACTGTTCTTGCCACGTCGTTTCTTCTTTATTTGGATAATCAGTCTTGGGGTTTGTAATACACCTATCAAATACAGTAAATAATGTTCCAAGATCTAAGTTTTCAATAGTCTTACCATCATAGCGATTATGACCTTCATAACCTTGCTTTCTTTTTAGTATGTTCTCAAGAGTCATCTGATATTCACTCTTAAGGACATACTTCATCGCATCTTCAAGGAAGTGCGCCAATGGTAAACCAGCTTTCTGTACCATTTTGTTACGATCTTGTTCTGCATTTTCTCTATCGTCACTCATAAGTCTTCGATCTTATTCACTGTGCAAATTTAACAGTGCACGAGCATCTCAAAGGTATCAGCACTGTGGCTTGCTGACGCCTCTCAACGCATAATTCTCTCCACCAAAATTTCCACTTGATTTCCATTCTGTTACCGCAAGAATGCCGACGTCATAAGCGGTGTTTTCAACGTGAATTTTGAATCAATTCAAGTACACAACAATTTTTTTCACCTTCTTTAAGGAGTTTGTCATGAAATCATTTTTCCACTTTCAAGTTGTGTTGCTCTTCGGCCTGCTTGGTTCGCTTTCGGCTCTGGGTCAGTTTCCGGTTACACTGACTGTTGACTCCCGCTCGGGCGACGTTGTTCTCTCACCGCCTACACAACGCAACGCACGGTACCGCATAACGGTAGAAGGCACGTATTCGCAATGGCCCGGCTTTCCCGACTGTCATGGCGTTGATGCCGTCTGGGTGTACGATGTTCCCGTACAGGAGGTCGACGCCTTACGCTGGCCACCCAGAACTATTAATGGTAAGCCGTTTACGGAGATTCCGCACTGGGTTGGTGATACAACCACCTACTCCTTCCCCCCTGCCGCACTCGGCCAAAGCCCCCTTTTTGAAATCAGTTTCCGGAAGAATCTAGGTTTCCGGATTAACGGCGAACCGCTTCAGGCTACACAGCTTGACACCGTGCTTCACAGATATCAGCATGAACGCGCTGGAACCGGTGAGCCTTTCAGGTTCCAGATACTGGACTCAACATACAGCATCGCTGAAAACAGAGTGATACCGAGGTA
>RHKR01000053.1 GCA_008363265.1 Chlorobiota bacterium | reverse complement strand
GCGGGAGTTTAGCGACTGTTGCTTGTACCCTTTTCTTTCGATCAAATTATCCCGGAAAAATTCGATCACAATATTGTAAATATCTTTCGCGAAATAAACCAGGATCGAAACCAGTGTGCCCAGCTGGATTATGGCGATCACCGCGGTCCATTCCTCAGGCTTGTTGGCGTTTATCAGACCCATTATCTTGCCGGTAATTGTAAGATGGGCAGTGCTGCTGATCGGGAGGAATTCAGTTATCCCCTGCACAATTCCCAGAATTATCGCTTCGAGAATGCTCATTAAAAATCCTTAAAAAGTGAAAGAAACACCGATCTTTAAACCGAGTGAAAGGGAGTTAACGGAGAGTTCACGACCCCGTTGGGGAATGGCGATTCCGTCTTTTTTAGGGGTGCCTCCCGCGTCGTAACGGGCATCGGCACCGATGTATGCAAAAACATTATTAGAAAGTGCGGTTGAACCTGAAGCCCTGGCTACAACTCCAAACCCGGTTGAAGTGTAGGTTATCCCGGTAACAACAAAAGGTTTAATTTCTTCAACCACCAGAAATCTTGGGCCCACACCACCTCCGAACTTGAAGCTGTACCCTGCCCCTTCGATCATGTAGTATCCCATCAGACTGGGTGAAATGAACTTGTAGTTCAGTTCGTATTTTCCGTTTGCAGTAATATTTGTGTAGGAATTGAAGGCATATGCCCCCTCAACCGCGATCTGAAGGTTTTTACCTGCCTTGTAACCGATCTCACCTCCGAACTCGATCATTGTGGTGATATCGTCCATCGGGTTGCCTGCACCCCATCCTTCATTAATGTAATCACGCAGGTCGGCAGTGCTGGCGATGTTTATTCCCATGCTGGCCCTACCCTCCCACTGTGCAAAAAGAGACGGTGATATAAAGACAAAAAACAGAACTGCTAAACTAATTTTTCTGATCATCTTCCTCAAAATCTATCATATCTTCTGTTTGAACACCCGGTAGTTTGAATTTGAACCATACAAGAAATCCCGCGGCAGCCACCAGGTGGAGAATGTATGTTATACCGTGCTGAAATGTCGCAAAAGCAAGTCCAAGCTCCGCGGGTATGCCGTAAAGCATCAGCATGGCAGTCTTGGTAATTGTGTGCACGCTGCCGATACCCCCGGGGGTGGGAATCATTACTCCGATGGCGCTTATACTCATTATTATCCACGCGGCACCGAATCCGAGACCGTAGCTGGAATCGAGCCCGAGCGCGTAAAATCCCGCCCAGCTTGTAGCAGCATAGCCCAGCATGATCAGTACAGAGTAGATCACCGTTTTTATATATGCCGAAGCGGTTTTTAACGTTGAGAAACCAACGATCATCTTGTGAAAAAGTTCTTCAAGCTTGTCGGCGGTTTTGTGTGAAAATTTCTTGACTAACGAAGTGGCGATATTTGAAAACCGCTCTTTGTATCTTATTAAAAGGATCAGGAATACAAGGAGCGCGAAGAATCCGAGCGTGCCGAGTTGAATTGTTAACTTTAACCAGCTGAGTTCACCCGAGTAGATATCCCCTTCGTAAATCCAGCCACTGAGCACAACTGCGAATGCGAAGACAGACATGTCGATTATCCGCTCGACTACCACAGTACCGAGTATCGAGGTTTTCGAGAGCCCTTCGGTTTTGCCGACCGCAACAGCCCGACCCACTTCACCGAGTCTCGGAACCAGATTGTTAAGACCATATCCGAGGAGCACCGCACCGAAAAGGTTCATCGAACTGACCTCCGGCTTCAGTGACTCCATAATAGCTTTCCACCTGACCGCCCTGAACCAGTGTGCCAGCATCTGAAAAATGATGAGCATCACCATCCAAAAGGGTGAGGCGTTCTTTATATGGTTCCACAAAGCTCCGGCATCCACCCCCTTGAACGCCCAGTACAGGAAGAGACCGGCGAGCCCGAGAGAGATGATATAAACTACAGCTTCACGGGGGGAGAAGAGTCTTTTCTTAGCGGAGGTCAACTACTTTAATATCTCCGGAAGGTTTGAAAGTAAATTCGGAATCCGCCAACCCGCGGTTCAAAGAATATCCCGAAAAGGTAACCTTCATAATCGATTTGGAATTGTCTTCGATCACAATGGAAGCAATAAGATCCTGTGAATCTTTTGTTATCTCAACGGAGCGGAAACCAAGCTTCTTCCCTTTTTTCGGCGTCATTTTTACTTTACCAGGGCCTGTATCCGAAAGGTCGCAGTCAGCAGGGACAGAGTTGACGATCCGGTTGACACTCAGGAGCGAGACGGCCTTATTATCACTTTTGGTGATTATAACCTTGTTCTGCTTTTTGTCATGGTTCCAGTTCGTTTTGCCGTCGCTGATGATCAGACTGTTTGCAAACGTAAGGCGGACCTTGTCGGCTTTCTTATAGGAAAAAGTGCCTTTTGCCGTGAGGGTCTTTCCTGTGTACTGCTGATATGACGCGGTGATGTCGGTAAGATTGTTGAATTTTTTCTGAATAGCCAGAATTGTAGCGTTCTGGGCATTCGTGCCCGTTGTGATCAGTATAAATGCCGCAAGTAAACCAAAAATCAGATTTTTCATAATAGCTCCGTTTTTCATGGTTTACTACAGATTTCTGAGAATTGTTTCAAGTTCATCCTCGTTATCCACGAGTATCTCCCTCGGTTTGCTGCCTTCTCCCGGTCCGACAATTCCCGCTATTTCGAGCTGGTCGACTATACGGGCTGCCCTCGCGTACCCGACTTTCAGCTTTCTCTGAAGGAAGGAGACGGAGCCTTGCTGGCTTCTGATCACAGAGCGGGCGGCATCCTCGAAGAAGGGGTCTTTGTCGTCGAGCAGACTTCCGTCATTCCCCTTTTTGTCGAGAAGTGAAGGGAGTTCATATGGCTCGGGCGGATATGGCTGCTGAGCCACCACATCGATAAGTTTCTCGATCTCATCGGTGGTGATATAGGCATTCTGAATTCTTATCGGTTTGGGTGTACCGGGCGGCAGATAGAGCATGTCGCCTCTTCCGAGTAGCTGCTCCGCGCCGTTCATATCGAGGATCGTGCGCGAATCGGTACGCTGTGCGGTCTGGTATGCGATCCTCGCCGGGAAGTTCGCTTTGATGACGCCGGTGATAACATCAACCGAAGGTCTCTGTGTCGCGACCACAAGATGTATACCGACGGCTCGAGCCATCTGAGCGAGGCGGGCGATCGGTTCCTCGACGTCTTTTCCGGCGGTGATCATCAGGTCAGCGAGCTCATCGATCACTACAACAATGTAGGGCATGAACTTGTGATCATATTCTTCACCGTCACGTGGTTTCAGTGTACCGGTCTTGATCTTGTTGTTATAATCAACGATATTTCTGACGCCAACGTGTGAGAGTTTATCGTACCTGATCTCCATCTCGAGCACCACGGCCTTCAGCAGGATCACCGCGCTTCCGGGGGATGAGACAATATACTCGTTAATATCGGGTGATTTTACCAGGAAGTGATTCTTCAGGGTTTCATAGACGGAAAGCTCAACCTTCTTCGGATCGATGATGGCAAACTTTACTTCGTTGGGGTACTTTGAAAAAAGGAGTGACGCGATTATCATGTTCACACCCACCGACTTGCCCGAGCCTGTGGCACCCGCTATCAGAAGGTGGGGTACACGGGCAAGATCATCCACAAAGGTCTGACCTGAGATCGACTTGCCAAGCGCGATCGGGAGTGAATATTTGCTGTTCTTGAGGTCAGGCAACACCGAACCGGCAAGCACGATGGAGGGGTTGTCGTTCGGTATCTCAACACCGATGGTTCCCCTGCCCGGCATCGGGGCAATGATCCTGATACCCTTGGCGGCAAGCGCGAGGGCTATGTCGTTCTCCAGGGAAAGGATTTTGCTGATCTTTACCCCGGGAGCGGGTACAATTTCAAAAAGTGTTACAACCGGTCCGGCTGTTGTATCGATCTTGTCGATCTGAATATCGAAGAGGGCCAGTTTTTCCTTAAGCCTGATCTTCTTGCTTTCAAGTTCTGTCTCCTCGGCGTAATGCCCTGAGTCATCCGCTTTAATGAGGAAGTCGCCGTCAGGGATGCTGTAGTCGTCGGTTGTATGCCTCTCCTCGGGGAAGGGTCGTTCGATCCGCGGAGGTGGAGGCACGATATCAGCGTTGGTTTTTACCGTTGTGGTGAATACCGGTTTCGGCTTGGGTTTTGGTTCAACGGGAACGGGTTCCTGTTCAAACTGAAGTTCATCTGCATAGATCGGGGGCTGGGTGCTCTTTTCCCCCTGTACGACTTTGCTGATCTTGTCCTGACTCTTTTCGAGGGATGTTTTTCTCTCTGAAGCTCTGGCCTGTGTCTTTTCGGCTGCTTTTTCAGAGGTTTCCCTGATCTTGTCAGCTCCTGACTGAATTGCATCCTTCCCTTTTTCGGCGACAAACAGGAAGAACCTGTCGATCTTCAGGTCAAAAGTGATCACGAGCACCGTAACAATAAGCACGATAAAAACAGCTAACGCGCCAACTCCTCCGAGAAATTTGTAGGCCAGCGCTCCCACCGTCTTGCCCATTCCACCGGCGAGAAGCACGGATGTTTCATCACCTATCCCACCGATCGCGTAGATGGTACCCCAAAAAGACGCGAGGATAAATGCCGAACCAAGAAGGAAGTTTGTTACGTAGATAAGCCGCCTGAGATCAAGCGGTTTGAAAAGCCGGAAGCCCCAGATCCCGGCGATCACAGGGATCACGATCGAGAAGTATCCGAAGGCGGATTTTACAAAGAAGGCCGCGATGTAGGCACCCGCGATGCCAAGCCAGTTGTTGGTCGGGACTGCCTCAGCCGACGCGTTCCGTATCTGAGGATCGTCGGCCTGAGAAAATGATATGATACTTAAAAAGAGAAGGACTGCAAAAGTGACAATAAAAAGCCCGAGCAGTCGCTTCTTCTTTTCTTGCGATAGCTCAAAATAAGTTCTGCCGCTCTCTTTTTTGGTTCTTCCGCTCATCCCGCTCCGGGGTTAATTGTTGGTCAGATGGTGCGCCGGATCGAACATTTTGATAGTGGTGCTCTCGAAAACGGGGACCACATCAGTGACGTTCTTCTGAGCGCAGTATTCGAGGTCAGCACTGAAACCTTCACTCTTGAGAACGCTACCGTGCTCGCTGATCGCGAAAAGACCCGTAAGATCATCACCATATTTCCTGTAAAGATCATGCGCTACTTTCGACGCGTCTGAAAGCGTGACATCGCTGTTAAGCTTCTGTACTTCATCGATCAGCATTCCCGCACATACTGTGTCTTCAAGACTGAAGTCGCCGTTCCTTCCCGAACATATGACATCAATATCTTTACCGAGAGCGGCAATGTGTTCCGCCACCTTGGAGACATTGAGAAATGAACAGATGAAGGACCCGGAACCGTACTTGGTCTTAACGATCGCTTTTGAACCGTTTGTGGTGAAGAAGACGATCGATTTTCCTGATACAACATTTGATGTATATTCAAGAGGTGAATTGCCGAGATCGAATCCCTCGATCTTCTTCGAGTTCTTTTCACCTCCGCGCATTGTTCTTCCACCGAATGAACTGGCCGAAGCGATCTTGCTGAAATCGAGCGAGCCGACGGGTACAATCTCTTTAGCACCGTTCTTTATCGCAGTTACTATGGTCGATGTCGCCCTTAGAACATCTATTACTACAGATATTCTTCCCGCAAAGTAAAGTTCCTCCACCATGAGAGGTGTTAATATAGTATTGATCCTCATGATTTCCCGGCACTATTTCTTTATGAAAGGCAATTTGGTCACCTGCAAAGGTATCCTCTTGCCCCGTACATCCATATACAATGGTTCTTCGTTCTTAAGAGCAGCCGCGTCAACGTAAGCGAGGGCTATACCCTGCTCGAGCATTGGACTGACTGTTCCGCTTGTAAGCTTACCAACAGCATTGTCGCCCGAGTAAACATCATATCCCGGTCTCGGGAATGATTTTTCGAGGCAGATCACCGGGGTGAGCTTACGGGAAAGACCCGATTCCTTGATCTTAAGAATGGCATCCTTGCCAATAAACGATTCTTTTTTAAGTTTGGTTATCCATCCAAGCCCGGCTTCAAGCGGGTTGGTGGTATGGTCGATATCGTTACCGTAGAGACAGAAACCCATCTCGAGTCTCAGTGAATCCCTCGATCCAAGGCCGCAAGGTTTTACGAGGTACTCATTGCCCTGTTTCATCAGCGCGTCCCAAAGTGAACATGCAAACTGCTCGTCACCTTTGAAGTAGAGCTCGAATCCAAGCTCGCCAGTGTAACCGGTACGCGATACGAGTACCTTCGAGCCGCCGAACTCACCGTAAGTGAAGTGGTAGTATTCGATATCGAAACTCTGACCGAAGACCGCCTCCACAACATTCCGTGAGTAGGGACCCTGTACAGCGATAAGTGAGAATTCATCACTCTGATCTGTGATCGTTACTCCGTGAGAGTTGTTTTTGTGCATCCACTCGAGATCTTTTTCGATGTTTGATGCATTGATAACGAGCATGAACTTCTGCTGTTCAAGCTTGTAAACGAGTAGATCGTCAACGATCCCGCCGTCTTCATAGCACATCGCGGAATACTGAACCCTTCCGGGGAAGAGTGTTGATATATCATTTATGGTCAGGTTCTGCACATATTCGAAAGCGCGTTCGCCTTCGATCAATACCTCACCCATGTGGCTTACATCGAAAAGCCCTACCGAGGTTCTTACCGCCTTGTGTTCGGCAATAATCGACTCATACTGGATAGGCATCGAAAATCCCGCAAAATCGACCATCTTGGCGCCAAGTTTTTCATGCGCCTGATAAAGTCTTGTCTTTTTCACTTTTATAACCTAAGATTGAAATTTCTTTATTGAATCTTTAAATATAATCATTTATCCTGAACTACTCCGACACGATGGAAGTAATATCCTGTTTCGATTTCTTCGAGATCACCTTGAACTGATTAGAGTTGAAAGCGTTGTCCTCCTCGAGACGGATCTTTAAAAAGTATTTAAGCTGCATCTTTATAAGCGTGCTTGGGAATCCTTCTTTGAGCTTCTGGGCAACAAACGGATGGCACTTGATCACGATAGAACTGAACTTCGACTCGCTGCTGTACTTTCCAAGCCATTCGTCGATCTCATGGATCAGATGCGACTTCTTCGTCAGCAACCCGGTACCCATACAAACGGGACAGGTTTCTGTGAGGGCCTGCATAATGTTCTGCCTTACCCTCTGGCGGGTGATCTGTACGAGACCGAAATCAGACATTGGAAGTATGGAAACCTTGGCACGGTCGCGTCTGAACTCTTTCTTGAGTTCATCATAAACCTTCTTCCGGTTCTTCTCATCCTCAAGATCGATGAAGTCGATCACTATAAGTCCGCCAATGTCACGGAGTCTGAGTTGCCGGGCTATCTCACGGGCGGCCTCAAGGTCGGTCTTGAGCGAATTAAGCTCCTGATCCTTGCTCGCTGCGTATTTGCCCGAGTTAACGTCGATCACAACCATTGCCTCGGTGTGGTCGATAACGATATGCCCGCCGCTCTTCATTGCCACTCTTCTGGCGAAGAGTTCTTTTATCTGTTCTTCCACTTTGAACGACTCAAAGATCGGTTCGTCGCCTCTTACCTGCTCGACTTTATCGCCGAGTTCAGGCTGCGCGAGCGTGATGTAATCTTTAATCTCGCGGAAAACCTTTTTATTGTCTATGTACACTTTTGAGATGTCTGACGTGAAAAGGTCACGGATAACACTCGAAGTGGTGGAAACATCCTGGTAAACAAGTGAGGGCGGGGTCTCGGTCTTCGCCTTTTCCTGTATCTTCTTCCACATCTTCAGGAGGCTTCTAAGATCGTCTTTGATCTGCTCCTCGGTCTGACCTCTGGCAACAGTTCTGATTATCAGACCATAGTTCTGGGGAAGGAACGACTTGGCAATAACGCGCAGCCTCTTCCTCTCACGATAGTCGGTGATCTTTTTGGAGACGCCGATTTTGTTGTCATAGGGAAGGAGAACACAAAAACGGCCTGGGATGGAAATGGCGGAGGAAACCCTGACGCCTTTGTTACTGACGGGCTCTTTTGTGATCTGCACCAGAATCGGCTCCCCTTTCTGGAGAACGGGGACACCATTTATGAACTTGGGCGTTGAAGCAGTATTCTCTTCATCAGCCGCAACTCTGGTTACATTGTCATCCGCTTCATCTTCATCGATCATAGCCTGAAGCTCTTTTGTCCTCTCTCCTATATCTGAAAAGTGGAGAAAGGCATCGTGCTTCATGCCTATATCTATGAATGCGGCTTTAATTCCGGGGAGTACCCTCGCAACTTTGCCAAGGTAAACATCTCCCACCATTCTCCGGTTCTCGGAGTAATCGACGAAGAAATCTACTAATCTCCCGTCTTCCGTTATCGCTACACGCGTCTGTGTAGGCGACGAATTGATAATTATCTCTTTTAACATAATGTGTTAAACTCTTTATATTTAACAGGTTTTGAACTGCTGTAAATATTCCAATACCATTTAAACGCACTTCACCCGTCCCGGAAACGGAGGCGGTGTGTGAGTAACAGAACAAGAGGATTAAGTTTCTGAGAAACTCGATCATTTATATTTCAAAACTTGGTGATGAATAAGGCCGGCCCCACCGGGGGGCCGGCTGTTTAATTTATTCTTCTTTATTTTTCGCTTCAGACGCGGCTGCTTCTTTGAGAAGGGCTTTACGGCTGAGGCTGTATTTGCCACCCTCGATACGAAGGAGCTTTACTTTAACTTTATCGCCTTCTTTAAAGTAGTCGGTCACTTTATGCACTTTCTTCATGTCGATCTCCGAAATGTGCATGAGTCCTGACTTACCCGGAAGTATCTCGACGAGAGCACCGAACTCCATAAGTTTGGTAACAACACCGTCGTAAACTTCACCGACAACAGGCATGGTGGTCATCAGTCTGATCCTTGTTGCAGCACCGTTGGCTGATTCGCCATCAGGTCCCGCGATCTGAACTGTACCGTCATCCTCGATCGAGATGTCTACTCCAAACTCCTTCTGCATACCCTGGATGGTTTTTCCACCCGGTCCGATGATCGAACCGATAAGGTCTGTAGGAACCGTGAGTGAAACAAGTGTCGGGGCGAAAGAACATATCTCAGGTCTTGGAGCATCGATCGCCTTGTTCATGATGCCGAGGATGTGCAGTCTGCCTTCCTTTGCCTGACGGAGAGCGATCTCCATGATCTCGAATGAAACACCTTTGATCTTGATATCCATCTGGAAACCGGTGATACCTTCAGAGGTTCCGGCAACCTTGAAGTCCATGTCACCGAAGTGATCTTCATTTCCGAGGATGTCTGAAAGAACCGCGAAAGCGTCGCCTTCTTTGATGAGACCCATCGCGATGCCGGCAACGGCTTTCTTCACGGGAACACCGCCATCCATGAGGGCGAGTGAACCGGCGCAAACCGAGGCCATTGATGATGAACCGTTTGATTCAAGAATGTCACTCACAAGCCTGAGGGCGTATGGGAAATCCTTTTCGGCGGGAAGCATGTTCTTCAGCGATCTTTCTGCAAGGTTTCCGTGACCGACTTCTCTTCTGCCGACGCCTGAGTATCTTC
>RHKR01000052.1 GCA_008363265.1 Chlorobiota bacterium | reverse complement strand
GCGGGTTTATTGCCTCAGTGATCACGGGATTGCTTTCATACAGGTTCCGTTTCCTTACTGCTGACGGGGCAGTTGGAGCGACGATACTCGGTACCTTTGTATTCGGTTTCGGAGGTCTGCAGTGGACTTTGCCTGTGCTCGCGTTCTTCATCCTCTCAAGCATCCTCTCAAAAATAAGAGTAAAGCGGAACAAAGAAGTGGAGGAGCGGTTTGAGAAGTCCGGGACGCGGAACATCGGACAGGTGCTTGCCAACGGAGGTGTGGGAGGTGTGATACTTCTTCTTGAATCTTACTTCAACACGGGATGGCTCTACCCTGTCTATGTCCTCAATTTTGCAGCGGTTTGCGCCGATACATGGGGGACCGAGTTCGGCACAATGTGGAAAACAAAGACCGTTTCACTGAAAAATTTCAAGGAAGTGCCGCAGGGGCTCTCGGGCGGGGTTTCGCTTCCGGGGACTCTCGGCTCGCTCGCGGGGGCGGTGGTGGTAGTAATTACTTCATATTATTGGTCGGGCGATTTGGTTATTTTAGGGGTTTTGATGTTGCTCGGTTTTGTGGGAAGTCTGCTGGATTCGCTGATGGGTGAGTTCATTCAGATCCAGTACAGGTGCGGTGAGTGCGGACTTGTAACCGAACGGCAGGAGCACTGCAATGGCAACACATCGGTACATAAAGGGCACCCGTTAATAACCAATGACGTGGTGAATTTCAGTTCGGCAATTGCTTCAATATTGATTTTTGTAATAATATATAAAACCTGGTTATGAGACTAAAATACCTGATCATTCTTCCTGCTCTCCTCTTTTTTATGGCGGGGGCACAGACAACCACAGATTATTACCGGGCAGTAAAATACTACCAGGACGGAAGATATTACGAGGCTTATCAAGTCTTTGAAAAATTTCTGAAGATAAAGATCCCTGAGGATGAACTTTACGCCTCGACAAAGTTCTACTCGTCAGAGGCACTTTACAATCTGGGGCAGTATGGCGGAGCAATGGCCGGATATGAGTACCTTGTGAATAAATTCCAGTACAGTTCGTTCAGGCCGCTCGCTCTCTACAAACTTTCGTTGATATACATTTACAAAGGTCTGATCGAGCAGGCCCGGGTGCGCCTGATGACGTTCGCCAGAAATTACCAGGGAATGAGCAACTACGGAAGTGTACTCTTCTATATTGGAGAGACCTACCGCTACGAAAAGGATTATACCAACGCCCTCTATTACTACGAGCAGGCAAGGGCCAACCGCCCGACGAACAAGTACCGGGTCGAGACGCTTTTCTATATCGGGGAGTGTTATGAGTACACGAATGATTTTGCCAGGGCGGCCGAGATATATGAGTCGATTCTGAACGATTTTCCCGATAATCCTTTTTCACTGAGCGCCCAGATAAAACTTGGCGTGAGTTATTTCAAGGCCGGTGAGTATGAAAAAGCGATCATCGAGCTGATGGGACCGGATTTCCAGAACCTGCCGGAGGAGAAGAAGAAAGAGGCAACGCTTATTCTCGCCTCTTCGCTGTTCCACACCGGGGAGTACGCGAAAGCCGAAGCGGAGTTCAGAAAACTCTACACGCGTGAAAAGGGATCGGAAACGGGACGTGAAGCACTTTACGGAATCGGTTGGTGCAAATTCCAGACGAGCGATCATGATTCCGCCGCGGTGGTGTTCGGAATGCTCACGAGCGGCAAGGACTCAATAGCAGAAGGGGCATCTTTCTGGCAGGCCGAAGCCTACAGATATAAAGCTAGGTTCAAAGAGGCCCTCGCTTCCTATAATTTCTTCATTTCGAAATATCCCGCCAGCAAATATTTCGAGGTGGCAAAGACAGGTCTTGGGCTCACCCTGATAGAGACCGGCGATCTGAAGCAGGCTTATGATCTTTTCTTCGGGATGAAGAACTCGCTCGATCCGGGAATAATGGCGAAAGCCAATATCCTGCTGGGAGAACTTAATTCCAACAAAAGAAACTATGTGGAGGCGATCACCAATTTCGAGGTGGCGACGCAGGTTGCACCCGCGAACAGTGAACTTAGAACGAGGGGACTGCTCGGGCTCGGTGTCTGCTATTTCCTGATGGAGAGTTACGACAAGGCTTTCGACATTTTAAGGGACATTCAGGGGAAGAGAACCAACTTTGAACCAGACATCTACAATTTCTACCTTGGAGAAATATTCTTCAAAAGAGGCAAATTCAGGGAAGCCCTTGACTACTACTCGAAGATCGACCCGGAAAAAGGGGATTTTGGCAAGCTCGCGCTGTATGGTAAAGCCTACGCATATTTCAATATCAAGGACTACCAGAACGCCAAGTTCACGTTCCTCGATTTCATTCAGAAATTCCCGAAGGACAGCCGCTTGGTCGATTCCCGCATCAGGCTCGCTGAAAGCTACTACGCCACCAGGGATTTTGAAGCATCAGCCAAGGTTTACGACAACCTGCTGAAGGGTGACGGAAGTGTAGACAAGAACCTTCTCCGCTATAATTACGCCCTTTCACTCTATAACATGGGGAAGAAAGATGACGCGATAAAGGAGCTCACAAGGGTTGTGAAAGACGCGAGCGGGACAAAACTGGAGGAGAATTCACGGTTCCTGATCGGCTGGATCTACTTCAAATCGCAGGATTACGACAAAGCCATCGCGAGCTACAACGATTTTCTACAGAATTCGGATGATTCAACCATCGTACCGATAGTTTTTTATAATCTCGGTGACAGCTATTACAATCTGGAAGAGTTCGGACGGGCAGCACGTTACTATGAAATGGTGCTGAACCAGTATCCGAATTCATCGCAGGTGTACGACGCGTTCAACGGACTCTTCTTCAGCTATTTCGCCCAGGGATTGCAGGATACAGCTTTTATATTGATCGATCAGTTTCTCGAGAGCAATCCTAAACTCAAGGAAGCTGACAGGCTTTTCCTGAAGAGGGCGGAGCTCTTCTTCAGCGCGGGTGATTTCAGCAGGGCAAAGGAGAATTACCTCTCGTTCATCGAGTTTTATCCGGCGTCGCAATACCTTTCCGAGGCTTACTACTGGCTCGGTAAGACATATCAGGCAAACGGGGAGTCAGCTCAGGCAATAAACTCATTCAGGTGGGTGATCGAGAAGTTCGACACCACTTCTTTTGCTCCACTTGCTTCAGTTGAACTTGCGAATGTCTTTCTCGATGAAGGGAGTCTGGAGGAGACAGGCACGGTAATCGATTCCGCACTTGCAAAGTACCCGAAAGATCAGACAGTTCCCGAGCTGAAGTATCTGAAAGGTCTGTTGCTGCTGGCGAAAGGAGACACCCTCTCTGCCTACGACCAGTTTGACAAGGTTATAAATGATCATGTCGGTAATCAGTTCGCTGATAAATCATACATTGAAAAGGGGAGGATCGAACTGCACAACCGACGTTACGATCAGGCAGTGAAGGCATTCCTTTCGGTCAGCCAGAGGCGTGAAGATATAATCGGCGCCGAGGCCCAGTACATGCTAGGTCTCGCTTACTTCGCGAAAGGTGACAACAAAGACGCCATAACCGCTTTTGTACGCGTTGAGACTGTTTTCGCTGAATTCAACGACTGGCTGGCCAAGTCGTACCTGAAACTTGCTGATGTTTATATTAAAATGAAAGAGAACAAGAAAGCCATCTCGATACTTGAAAAACTTGCTGAAAAACATCCGGATGACGACTACGGCAAAGAGGCAAAAAAGAAACTTAAAGACCTTAGGAGGAAAAAATGAGAAAACTGATCTTTGCAGCTATTCCGCTCCTTTTCCTCTTTACTTCCCGGGCTCAGACCCAGCCGGAAGTTGAATTGCCAAGTTTTGTGATCACAGGATTAAGATCGTACGACTTTCCAACGAGGGACAAGATCAACCCTGATTTCTATTCCATCCTTTCAGACCGGTTCAAAACACCCGGTATCGATGACTCGGTATTTAAATTATCAAAGAACTTCGATCCGAAGATAGAGCGCGAGATACTCAGGGACACATCAGAGTACGTGACAGGATACGCATCAGGTGCTTTCGGAAACATGTTCCAGCCCTCTGTGAAGGCATTCATTAGCGCTCCGATGCAGGATGTGGTGCTTCACGCGGGCGGTGAGTTCAATAGAAGGCAGGCATTCGTGCCGAATGCCGATGAAACCGGCTTTAACGTGATCGCCGGCTTCAAGTACTTCGCCTACAACGACAGTCTGCTCGATCCTGGTACCGAGTATTTTGCCAACTTCAGCATGGATAAATCGCTTTATAAATTTTACGGGAGCGATGATCCTCTAAGGTCAGGGGACAACAGTTTTTTCAGACCGGAACTCGGTTTCAGGAATCTTTCATCCGAATACCTGCAGTATGGTGCCAAACTTAAAGGTGATCTCTTTGCCCCTTCACTGGGTGATTACGCGGAAAACATAATCGGCGCTGAAGGATTCTTCAACACGTGGTATGAGTTTGTAGAGATATTTTCAAACCTCTCGATCAGGCAGCAGAACCTGACTGATTCATCAGGAAACAAATTCAACAACAACTTCCTGAACGCGAGCGGTCTTGGAGGAATAGTGCTGGGCAGAACTATGAAACTGCTTGGCGGTATCGATTTCGCGGCAAATCCTGACAACACATACATCTCACCCGTTGTGAAATTCTCGATGCGCTTTGCGAACGGATTGTTCCTGATCGCTTCCTACAATCCCAGTACGACGTTCCTCTTCAATCAGGACAGGGTTGCATCGAACAAATATTTCAAGCTGGCAGACAGTGTTACTTATTCGGTTCTCAGAAAGCAGCACGAATTCAACGCGGTGATAAAGTACGAGTATGAGAAACTCATCGAGTTTGAAGTAGGTGCCGCGTGGTTCGCATCCGATGCCTTCCCTTATTTCCGCGAGCTTCCTTCAAAAGGTTTCTACGGACTCGGCGGAGCTGACGTTAAGGGGATCGAAGGGTTCGTCTCGGCGACATTTCACCCGGGCATTTTCGGTCGATTCGTAGGTGAATTCAGATATCGCGGTATTCAGGACGACAAATCGAAGTATGTCCCGCACATACCGCAGATAGAGGCTTTCGTTGCATACGGCAATAATTTTAATAAAGTGATCAGTTATGATCTGAAAATTGGCTACCTGGGAAATACCTGGGCTGACATGGCCAACACGGTCGAGATTCAGGGTGGCCTTGATCTAAGTGTGAATGTTGAGTACAATCTCACTCACAATATCAAACTGTTTGTGAACGGTACTGACCTGCTTAACTCAAAACTTTTGAAGTGGGGCAGATATGAAACTCCCGGCCTTTCCATCTCCGGCGGCGCGACGATATCGTGGTAACTTGGCCATAAACAACAAGTTATGAGAAGTATTGAAACAAATACTTGAATTGTATATGAATAATTTGTTATTTTGCACTTCATTTATCAGGTAGAAATATGAGCGGCGACAGCATGCTTAAAAAGATCCGGGACGAGTTTTTCGGAAACAGCTTGACAATGATCGATTTTCTCGGTCAGTTCGAATTGATGGCGGCGAAGTATTTCGAACCGGGCAGGATATACGACCTGTACCGGCTCTGCCTCGTCAAGCGGAAGGTGCTTGATGGCGGTGAACAGGAGGTTCTGCAGTTCCTGAACGACCGGCTTGAACTGATCGAGGAAGTAGCACTTGGCAAGAGGTCGTCAGAACAGCTCGTTGTGAATGAGTTTCTTTCGTTCGGCGGGGCTGAGGGTGCCGCGGGTGAGTCTGAAGTTTCACCTTTAATGCAGGATTTTTTCGAGCGCGTTATCAGCGTCAGCAGTAACGAGAGCATCACGCGAAGAACCGGTGGCCTCTCAAAAATCCTTCTCGACGGTTAGACAAGAACTGAAACATACACAGACAGGCCTGATATCCCCTTGTTTGAAGAATCAGAGGATGGCTTCCAGAAAGTACATCCGGTTTCAAACGCATTCAAAGATGATGACGCCATTCCCATATTAACCCCATTCTCCGAAGAACCCGATCTCTTCTCCGATCTTGGACTTCACCCGGAAAAAGAGGAAGACAGGGAGAGGAAAGAGAGCATCCCCCTCAATGAAGAGCCGGAGTTAGTATTCACTCATTCATCCATTGTGATTGATGACAGCGACGATGATGACGAAGATGACTACACCGTTTTCCAGGGCGGAATAAAAGTTACCCCTCCTGAAGAGGAGGAAGTGACCGGGCCTGAAAAGGAAGAAGAGTCGATCGAGGAGTTTATTGAGAGTCTGGTGGATGAGGTCCCTGAAAGTGAATCCGGGTTTGAGGCGGAATCTGAAGTAATTTTTGAACCGGAAGCAGTTCCGGAAGAGATGTCCGTCCCTGAAGAGGTGCTTCCTGCTGATGATATGCCGGAGTACGAGCCGGTTGCCGGAAGTGATCACTTTGAGGTTGTTGAAGAACAGGAACAGGAGCCCGATGAGACACCGGAAGAACAGGAGGAAACGCCTGAGACCGCCCCGGAGCCGTTGGAGGAGCCTTCTGAGGACTTTGAAGAAACACCCGGGACAATTGAAGAGGTCAATGAAACTGTTGAGGAAGCTCCAGAGGTGCCTGTTGTCCCCGAACCCGCGCTGCCTTACCGTCGTCAGAGGATCAGCATATTCGATGATCTTGAAGAGGAAACGGAAGCGGCAACGGTTGTTGAACCTGTATCAACTATCTCAGTTGAACAGGAAGATGAGGTTTTTGAAGAAATCATTGACGTTCCGGTCGTTGAAGAGACGGAAGAGGAAGCTCACGAAGAACCTGCCTTGGATGAAGAACCTGATCTTCTTCCCGCGGAGGAACCGGTAGAAATTGATCTGGAAATGGCAGCTGAAGTCGCGACAGCCGAAGAGGTGGTGGAACTGGCAGAGGACGAACCGGAAATCACATACAGTGTCGAAGAAACAACCGCTGAACCGGAAATCACATTCACTGTTGAAGAAACAGCCGCTGAACCGGAACCGTCTTTGATTACTGAAGAAGACCTTGAACTTCCGGAGGAGGAACCACCTGTTCCAGAGGAAGAACTCAAGCCGGAGACAAGTGGGGAAGTGGACCTGCCCGTGGAGGAACCGGTTTCAGAAGAGCCTGCTGAAGCGGAAACTCCTGATGAAACAAGACTTCTTTTCGATGAAGACTTTTTCGATGAGGTTGTTGACCCCGAAGTGAAAGACGAACCCGGGGAGAAAACCGGTGTTCCGGAGAGCATTGAGCAACCCGGCATGACCGGAATTGAACCTGAGGAACAAACTGAACCGGCATCTGAAGAAGTCTTTCACCACATCTCGAGGGACTCGATCATATCAACTGAAATGGAGGCCGTGGAGCCAGCACTTCCGGTTGAGGAGCCTGTCATACCGGTTGAGCAAAATTATCAGATATCTGAAGAAACAAACCCCGGAATCACCGGTGAGGAGAAGGAAATGGGTGGACAGAAAGAAGAAAAGAGCCCGTTCTCGGTTCTGGGTAAAATGCTTTTGGTGCTGGGGCTGATGGTGGCAACCTGGTATGTTCTTGACTCGAGCGGACTTCTGAAAGGGAAGAGGGCATCTCTGAATCAGGAAGACCTCGCCCTCGGTTCGATGGTAATTACCGACAGCAATTCGCTTTCCGACAAGAGGGAATATCCCTTTAACCGTGACACCCAGAATGACGGCAATCTTAAAGGAACGATCTTCAAAGATGGAAAATATTTCGAGGTTGCTGAAAACGGGGTTTTGACCGCGGTGGATTACGACACCTCTTCGCAGAAAAAAATAAAAGTTACCGTTCCTCCCGACAGCCTTCTGGCAAAGGACACGAAAAAAGAAAAGAAGGAAGATACCAAGGGAAAGGGGAAGGACAAGGAAAAGGATAAAGAGAAAACCACCAATTCAGGGAACATAACCCTGCAGGACGCGGTAAAAAACAAGGTGAAAGAGAACAAGATCGCTGATCATGTTTTCAAATCAGGGAAGAAGTTTTTTGTACAGATCTCAGCACACCGCTCTTTCGACACTGCTGAGAAGATCGCCCTAGACCTCAAGAAAAAGGGCTACAGTTCGTTTGTTATGAAAGTGAAGAAAGAGGGAGTGCGTGGCGAAGACGGAGTCTGGTACCGGGTAAGGATTGGGCCATACGACAATGAGACCAAAGCACTTGAGGTAAACAAGATTTTTAACAAGAACAAAAAGAGCTAAAAGGAAATCGAATAAGATATGATGAATCTCGTGGAAATGTTCCTAAAAGGCGGCGTTATTATGTGGCCGATACTTCTGCTTTCGATCATTGGTCTTGCGGTGATCATTGAAAAGTTCATCGCGTTGCGGAAGGCGAAGGTTAATGTACCGAAGTTTATTCTCACCATTGAAACACTTCTCCGAAAGAACGATGTTGCCGGCACGATCCAGGTGCTGAAAGGGGAGAGATCTCCGATCGCTGCGATCATCAAAAAGGGTCTGAAAAAGCATAAATATGGCTATCAGAGGGTCCGTGAAGCGATCGAAGACTCGGGAAACCAGGAGATCGGAAAGCTTGAAAAGGGACTTTGGGTGCTCGCCACAGTGGCAGGTGCTGCGCCGCTTCTTGGTTTTCTTGGTACAGTTACCGGCATGGTAACCGCGTTCATGACAGTTGAGCAACTGAAGGGTAACGCGAGCCCTGCAGACCTTGCGAGCGGTATTTACGAAGCACTTATCACTACTGTTTTTGGTCTGGTGGTTGGTATTCCCTCTCTGATCGCGTATAACTACCTTCTCAGCCAGATCAACAAGGTTGTTCTCGACATGGAGGCGATCTCGACCGATGTTATAGATACTCTCGAGGATGTCAGCCACGGACACCAGCCGCAGAAGTCAGACCTCGATCTTGATTTTTAAGGTGAGCGATGCGTTTTAAGAGACAAAGCAAACCCCTGGCAGAATTCCAGTTCTCATCACTGACCGACGTTGTGATGCTCCTGCTGATATTTTTTATGATCACTTCGCAGTATGTCGTTCAGTCCGGAGTTAAAGTAAAGCTTCCGGGCTCTAAGACCTCGGAGCAACTGGTACCTTCCGAATATATTGTTACGATCACCAAGGAAGGAACCTATTATATCGGGAGTGAAGTGGTGGCTGAACCCGAACTTGAGATAAAGCTTAAAGCCCTTCGTGAAAAGGACAATGAAGCCAACCTGATCATCGCCTCCGACAAGGATGTGGCGATCGAAAAGGTAGTGCTTGTGATCGATGCCGCAAAAGGTTCAGGATTCGAAAAGTTTACACTTCAGACAGATAAAACATCAGGCGAAAAGGAAAAGTAGCTTGAACAAGGAAAAAGGGATCTCGCTTAGTGTATCGATCGGAATACACGCTTTGGCATTCCTGCTGATGTTCTATTTCTATTTTGGAGGGAGCATACCCACTCAGTCGAAGAGTACCATTGAGATCGAATTTGAGGAAGTAGCCGAGATCGGCGGTGACGCGGGGATAAAAGGTGATCCCGGTGAGCAGTCGGAAGAGGAGAAAGCCGAAGCCGAGGTAAAAGAGGAGAAGAAGGAAAAAGAGAAGGTTAAAACCCCGGAAGCCAAAAATACCGATAAAGATGGCGTAAAAACCCCTCCCAAGGATGAAAAAGGGAAGAAGG
>RHKR01000583.1 GCA_008363265.1 Chlorobiota bacterium | reverse complement strand
ATTCTATTTTTGGGGCAGGCAAGTTTATTTGCAGCTTGGGGTTTATTTGGATCTGACCAAAGTTATATTGGTGTTAAGGTTGGTACCAACGCTGTGGGTGATTATGTAATGTGGAATAGCGGCGCAGGGAATTTTCTTAATGCGAATTTAGGAACTATAGCCGACATCCATGACAAGATATTAATTACTTATTGGGATATCAAAACTTGGAAAAATTCAGGAGGCGATGTTACATCAGCTACGCTCTATTATAGAGTTTATGAGACAGGATCCCCATCAGGCAGTTTCAACTCAATTTCTTCAACTTATGTTTCAGAATTGGGAAATGGTGATCAAAAGTGGGGGTTTACAGGTAGTGCACAGGTCTCACCCAATGTAATTGAACCTGGAAAAAATTATACCTTGGAAGTGTATATTGCAGTTACTGGTACCACACCCACTGCAACACTTTATGACAATGCTGGGGGAGCAAATTATAAACCGACTTATAGTTCGGTTGGCGCACTTCCAGTGGAACTAATTTCATTTAATGCATCCTTAAGAAATGGCCTTGTCGATCTGAAATGGGAGACCGCAACTGAGATCAATAATAACGGTTTCGAAGTTGAAAGAAAATCCTCGACCTCAGACTGGAGCAAGATCGGATTTGTTGAGGGACACGGTTCAACCAACTCACCGAAGTATTACAGCTATTCCGATAAACCTTCGGGTACCGGAAAGTTCTCCTACAGACTGAAACAGATCGACAACGATGGTCAGTTTGAATACAGCCCGGTTGTTGAGGTTCTGGTTGACAATCTTCCGAATGGCTTTGTCCTCGAGCAGAACTATCCCAATCCGTTCAATCCTGAGACCTCCATCAGGTTTGCACTGAAAGAGGATACGAAAGCCTCCCTAAAAGTTTTCAATACAATGGGGCAAGAGGTGGCCACTCTATTCGACGGAATCGCTGAAGCAGGTAGATACTACGATGTAAAGTTCAGCGGTAATGAACTTTCATCAGGCTTCTACATCTACAAACTCGTAGCCGGAGATTTTGTTTCGGTTAAGAAGATGCTTTTGATGAAATGAGTAGTGATCCGCCGCGGCGGAGCGAGTGGTGATCCGCCGCGGAGGAGCGAGGTTCGTTGCCCGTTACGCGTTGCCCGAATTTAAGTGATTTACAAATGTTAAGGCTCCTAAGAAATTGGGAGCCTTTTTTTATAGACAAAACAAATCGATCGAAATAATTAGTATTCCCACATGAAGAAACAGAAGAGTAGTAGCCGAAAAGTTCAGGTTAATGAATCGGTAGAGAAAGAACCAATCACAACACCTCCGATATCAAAAGGCAGGAAAAGTGTATTTATTGCAGCGACTCTTCTGTTGCCTTTGATCCTTCTTCTATTGGTAGAACTGGGTTTCAGATTCTCGGGGTGGGGAGGTTATCAGCCTTTTCTTAGACCGGCCGGTGTTCTGGAGTCGGGTGATACGCTGATCATTGTTGAACCTGCCGCATCTAAGCCATACTTTTACTCGAATCCATCGAGACCGGGCTATGCGGATCAAAGTTCATTTGTGATGCCAAAACCTGAGAATACATTCAGAATATTTCTACTGGGTGAATCGGCGGCGAAAGGATACCCTCAGCCAATGAATCTATCAATGAGTTCTTTCCTGCGGGCGATGCTAAAAGATGTGGCCCCTGAGAAAAACTTCGAAATTATTAATATGGGAACAACCGCAGTTGCAGGCTTCCCAATAATTTACATGGCAGAAGATGCACTCAACTATGACCCGGATCTGATCATATCCTACACGG
>RHKR01000582.1 GCA_008363265.1 Chlorobiota bacterium | reverse complement strand
TTAATTACGACAAATCCGCCGATCAGCAGCACTGTAAATGCGAGGGCAAGCCAGTCGAAATATTTGTCGATGAAATTCTTGATCGGTTCTCCGTACTTCCAGAGTAATGCGGCAACAAGAAAAAATCTGGCACCACGGCTGATAATTGAAGCCAGCATGAACATGATGAAGTTTACATCGAAGGCCCCCGCTGCAATGGTGAACACTTTATAGGGTATTGGTGTAAATCCCGCTGTAAACACGATCCAGAAATTATATTGTTCGAAAAGTTTCTGAATATCGTAGAAGAGTTCGTGGGTGAAACTTGGTATATAACTGAAGAAAAAATTTGCCACTCCTGAGAATTCACCGGGTGATGACCACCAAACGTAATATCCGATCAGGTAACCGAAAATACCACCGAGCACGGAGCCTATGGTTGTATTCAGGGCAAATTTGAAAGTTTTGGCCTTGGAACCAAGAACCAACGCGATCAGAAGAGCGTCAGGCGGAATAGGGAAAAATGAAGATTCAGCAAATGCTATCAGAAAAAGGGCGATCGGACCATATGGTGTCTCTGCCCAGTGAAGCATCCAGTTATATAATTTTCTTAGGTGTTTCATTGGCCTTAAATTTTTAGGAATAAACTGTAAATATGCTAAAATCATAGCATACTGGCAACAAATCCGGTTATAAGATGGAAAAACAAAGCAGTACCAGACTCGTTTCCCTCGATATTTTCAGAGGCATAACGATCGCTGGAATGATTCTCGTAAACAACCCCGGTTCGTGGGGCACGATCTATGCACCACTAAAACATGCTGAGTGGCATGGTTGCACACCAACCGACTGGATATTCCCGTTCTTTCTTTTCATAGTCGGAGTGGCGATCACACTTTCCCTGACAAAAAGAAAAGAGAGAGGGGACGATCAGAACAAACTCATACTGAATATTTTCAGGCGGGCAGCCACAATTTTTCTTGTGGGACTCTTTCTTAGCCTGTTCCCATCATTCAATTTTGCCGAGGTGCGAATCCCGGGAGTACTCCAAAGGATCGGAGTCGTTTATTTCATAACAGCAGTGATCTTCCTTAAAACTTCACTTAGAACGCAGATATGGTTAACAGGCGGATTCCTGGTTGCCTATTGGCTGATGATGGCTCTGATACCGGTTCCTGGCGTTGGATACGCAAATTACGAAACAGGAAAGAACCTTGCTGCATGGCTCGACAGTCAGTTACTTGCTGGTCACATGTGGAAAGCAACAAAGACCTGGGATCCTGAAGGGATTCTTTCTACTGTTCCCGCCATCTCAACCGCACTGAGCGGTGTTCTTCTGGGGCATTTTCTCAGGAGCAAGTTTTCGGATGCTGAAAAAGTCGCGTGGATATTTTCCGCGGGTGCATTCGCCGTTTTCATTGGATCCGTATGGAGCATATTTTTCCCGCTCAACAAGAGTATCTGGAGCAGTTCATATGTTGTTTACACATCAGGGCTCGCGCTGATGTTTTTCGCGTTTTGCTATTGGATAGCTGATGTGCAGGGATACAAGAAATGGGCTAAACCATTCATCATCTACGGTCTTAACGCTATTACTGTATTTGCGGGATCAGGATTAATGGCGAAAATAATGGGAATGATCAAAGTTGCCGGTGCCGATGGAAAGGAGATATCGTCGAAGGAATATCTTTATCAGACTTTCCTGCTGCCTTACCTTGACCCGTATAACGCGTCACTGGCGTTCGCTCTGCTGTTTGTTCTTTTCTGGCTCGGAATCCTGTGGGTACTTTACAGATACAAGATATTTATAAAGATCTGATCAG
>RHKR01000581.1 GCA_008363265.1 Chlorobiota bacterium | reverse complement strand
AGATATCCGAAGAAGATGAAGAGATAATGAACCACTATTTTGAGACCGGGGATCTCAATATGGATGACGTTCACAAAGGTTTGAAGATGGCGATCAACAATGGGGATCTTGTCCCTGTGTTCGCCACATCAGCAGCAAAAGGTATCGGAATGAACAATTTCCTCGATTTTGCTGTGGAATATTTCCCTTCACCGAATGAAATGCCTGCAGCGAAAGGCATTATGGGAGAGGGTAAAGAAGTTGAAGTGGTTGCCGACAAAAATGGCGAACCCGTTCTCTTTATTTTTAAGATCATTGCTGAACAGCATGTTGGTGAGTTATCACTTTTCAGAGTTTACTCCGGTACTCTGAAGCCCGGTATGGACCTGATCAATCAGGGCAACGGTAAAGGCGAAAGACTGAATCAGTTCTTCATGCTTAATGGCCACAACCGCAAGGAAATGCCCACCGTTGTCTGCGGTGATATTGCTGCGGTGGTTAAACTTAAAGATGCACACACGAACAATACGCTCAGTTCAAAGAACTTCTCGGCCAAGATCGCACCAATAGCCTTCCCTGAACCTTCGATCAGAGGAGCGATCATTCCAAAAGCCAAAGGCGATGAAGACAAGATCGCCGCATGTCTCCATGCACTTCACGAAGAAGATCCTTCGTTCAACGTGAGATTCGATCCTGAGATCGGGCAGACCATCATCACCGGGCAGGGTCAGACACAGCTTACACTGGCAGTAAAGAGGCTAAAAGAACGTTACAATGTTGATGTTGATCTCGTTCAGCCGAGAATTCCTTACCGTGAAACCATTAAAGGCAGGGTTGACAGTGTCGACTACCGCCACAAGAAACAGTCAGGCGGCCGTGGCCAGTTTGCTCACGTATTCTTTAAGATGGAACCCAATGAGAGAGGCTCAGGCTTCGAATTCGTTAACGCGATCGTTGGCGGTGTTGTTCCGGGAAGATTCATCCCCGCGGTTGAAAAAGGTATCGTTGAACAGATGGAGAAAGGTGTTATCGCCGGCTACAATGTGGTCGACGTTAAAGTAACCCTCTTCGACGGTAAATTTCACGATGTCGACTCGGATGAAATGTCGTTCAAACTCGCTTCGTCCCAATGCTTCAAGAAGGCATTTGCAGAGTCGAAACCGGTTCTCCTTGAACCGATCTATGAAGTTACCGTTAAAGTGCCTGAAGATAACATGGGTGATGTTATGAGTGACTTCACTTCCAGAAGAGGAAGGATCCTTGGTATGGAGTCTGACGGTCATTTCCAGATACTGAAAGCGAATGTACCACTTTCGTCGATGTATAAATACTCTGTTGACCTTCGCGGTATCACTGCCGGTCGCGGTACACATAAAGAGAGATTCTCCCATTATGAGGAAGTACCGAAAGAGCAGGAAGTAAAGATCATCGAAGAATACAACAAATCGAGACAGGAAGAAGATTAATTCTGTTTCCGGACTGTTTTATGAAAAGGCTGCCTCAAAAGGGCGGCCTTTTTTATGAATAATAGCTATTTTTGCAGTATTGAAAATAATTAACAGGAAAAGAGATGGACAAATTATGGTCGCCCTGGCGATCGCAGTATATTGAATCGTTCAAGGAGAAGAAGAGTGATACAAAGGGGTGTATTTTCTGTGGCGCGCAGAATGATGATCTGAATGATGATCAGTCGCTGTTGGTTTTCAGAGGGGAGAAAACATTCACAGTGCTTAATCTCTATCCTTATAACAACGGCCATTTGATGGTTGTACCTAACAGACATATTTCAGATATCTCTGATCTGACATTGGAAGAGATGACCGA
>RHKR01000580.1 GCA_008363265.1 Chlorobiota bacterium | reverse complement strand
CGGCGATCTCTTTGGTCATTCTCTCCTGCACCTGAAGCCTCCTGGCGAACACGTCAACGATTCTCGGAAGTTTGCTTAATCCAACGATCTTGCCGTCGGGGATGTAAGCAATATGAACCTTACCGAAGAAAGGGAGCATGTGATGTTCGCACATGCTGTAAAAATCGATATCTTTTACGAGTACCATCTCATCGTAATCTTCAGTGAAGATGGCATCATTAAGCACTTTGTGGATATCCTTATGATATCCTGATGTAAGATATTCGTAAGCCCTGGCAACTCTTTTCGGGGTTTTCAGCAAGCCTTCTCTTGACGGATTCTCACCAATTTCGTTCAGTATGGTCTCAACAAGACCCTGTACCTTTTCCAGATCCAATTCTAATCTCCAAAATATTCAACATAGTTATTCTCAGTCTCGTACAGCTTGATCTTATAGAGCCGTCCGTGCGGGATCTTGCCCACAAGCTGGTCCCATATTTTAATCGCGATGTTCTCAGCAGTGGGTATCACATCTTTCATAAAGTCAACGTCAAGGTTCAGATGTTTGTGATCAACTTTTCTGATCACATTGTCGATGATGATCTTTTTGAGCTGTTTCAGGTCGATCACATAGCCGGTGGCCTCATTCACCTCCCCTTCAACCACCACTTCGAGAACGTAATTGTGCCCATGCCCGTGGTAGTTATTGCACTTGTCGTAGATCCTCTCATTCTCTTCATCGCTGAAGGCGGGATTATACAATCTGTGCGCGGAAGAGAATACCTCCCTCCGGGAAACAAATATCTTGCGTCCCATCGATATCAACTCAAAGCTTTCTTTACTTCTTCGGTGTGGCCTTCAACTTTGACTTTGTTAAAGACTATCTTGATCTTTCCGGTGGGGTCGATCACATAAGTGGTTCTTTCCACTCCCATGTATTTCTTTCCGTACATGCTTTTCTCTTTCCAGACTCCGTAAGCCTCAAGCATCGTTTTACTCTCGTCACTGAGGAGAGTGAAATTGAGTGAGTACTTGTCAACGAACTTCCTGTGCGATTTTACCGGATCAGGACTTACGCCGACTACCGCGGCATTAACTCCCTCAAAAGAAGGAAGTTCATCCCTGAAACTGCAAGCCTCTTTGGTGCAGCCGCTGGTATCATCCTTTGGATAGAAATAAAGAACCAGGTTCTTTCCCGCAAAATCAGTCAATTTTACAAGATTTCCATCCTGATCGTGCAGTTCAAAATAAGGGGCGTTATCTCCCGGGTTCAACATAAAAGATCTCCAAAAAATTGTTGTTTAATATATGTTACAACAATCATTTTTAAGTTTAGTTCAAAATTCCTTCCCTTTTCCCCCAGGAAATAAATCCTTCCTCGAGCTGTTCGAAGGAATCGATGGCGAAAAGTACCGGTTGAAGATGCCATACTTGATACTCCTGCGATATCACTGCCTCAGGTGAGAAAGGGATCACTTTAACTTCATTACCGAGTGCGTGATCTACCTCCTTGAAGGAGGATACTATACCGGCACCGTAAATACGCCGACCCGCGGGAGTGTTGATAAGTCCGAACTCAACGGTGAACCAGTGAAACCGTTCGAGCCAGATCTGCTGTTCCCCCTGCGCAACCATTGCAGCCTCACCGAACTTCTGATAAAAATTCGCGAAACTGGGGTTTGTAAGAAGCGGCATGTGTCCGAAAATATCGTGGAAACAATCCGGGGCTGGGGTGTAGTCGCGTTCGTGTTTCCCTCTGATATAATCGGTAGAAGGAAATATTCTTTGTCTTAGGAGTTCGAAAAAATTCTGTGCCTGGATCAGTCCGG
>RHKR01000579.1:1706-3520 GCA_008363265.1 Chlorobiota bacterium | reverse complement strand
GACTATCCTCAGTATTGAATGTGACGGTTAAAGTACGGTTTTCATTGGTGCAAAATATAGGGATACCGTCAGGAATAATCAAGATATTCTTTGGCTCTGAGTAACACTAAAAACAAAAAAAAATCCGCCTCATTGGGGCGGATTTTTTCAAATTGAAAATAGAACATCTACAGCGGCAATTCTTTGTCTGCAACCCAGTAATTATGATGTTTTTGCCAATACTCTAGGTAATCAACAGTGATTTTTGAACCGCGCTGATGCTCGTTCCAGATCTTGGCCGCGATCTCACAATTGGTCTGTTCTTTTGTCTTGAAGCTCAGCTCATAAGCTTCACCGGCTAATTTGACACCGGGTCGATTATTTCCATTCTTTATCTCGAGACAAGCTTTACGCTGCATAAAGTGCGCAATGTGCTTGACGGGAGCATTCTCGCCTTTAGCCTGTTCCTCAGTGATAACCTGTTCAATTCGCGCCAGCGCGTTCTTATAATCCTGCATCCTCTCCAATGCGTCAAATACACATTCTTGCGAAAGGTAATAGTGATTCTTTGTATCATCGCTGTCTTTGAGATCTTTCACCATGTCGAGGGCGGTTTCACCATCCGGAGCGGTCTCGATCTGACATGTGTTCTTAAGAAATATCGACATTATCTCCCTGTTTGCCGGGTCGTCTTCAACATAAAGAACGAGTGGCATGCCATAATCATTTCCGTATGATGTCGCTTCATCAGACTTACCCGACGCATTACTGAGGCCTGACTGTTCTCCCCCGGCTGCATCAGCGAGCGGAAAATTGACTGTGAATACAGAGCCATGACCCGGCTTGCTGAACACTGAAACCTGTCCGCCCATCAGTTCCACTGCCCTTTTTGTTATCGTCAGCCCCAGCCCTGTCCCCTGATATGAGCGGGCCCTCCCCTCACTGACCTGCCGGAATTCTTTCCAGATCAAGCCTGCATCATCACTGCTGATTCCGATTCCTGTATCCTCGATTCGAAGATACATCCGGGGAACTCCATTTACATCTTCAGTCCCCGCTTTGACGCGGATGGCCCCCTGATCAGTGAACTTGAGGGCGTTGTCCAGAAGACAGTAAACCACTCGTTTGAACAGATGTTCGTCGAGTTCCACATAAACAGGACCGGCCTCGAGTTCCACTTTAAGCTCAAGTCCCTTCTTGGCTATCTCCTCCGAGAACATCGCCACGCCTGACCTGACCAGTTCGATGGCATTCATTTTTTTCGAAAATACAGCGAGGGTTTCCGCTTCGATCTCGGATAGCGCGAGTATGAGTTCAAGTGTCTTGTTTAACCGCATCCCCGACTCACGGATACCGTGTGCCATCAGCTTGAGGTCCGGGTCCAAGAGGTTTTCAATGAGAAGTTCGGAATAGCCCAGGATTCCGTTCAGAGGTGTCCTGAACTCGTGATTCATGTTCGCGAGGAAGTTGGTTTTATGATTGCTCAGTTCCTCGGCCCTGTTCTTGGCTTCGATCAATTCCTGCCGGGCCCTGTTGCTCTCTGTAACATCGCGGAGGATCACCAATGTGTTGATCTCACCGTTCATCTCGTAGAGTGAAACCCTGACATCCATGTCAAACTCGGAAAGGTCCTTCCTCAGGCCCTTCGTTTCGTAGCGGTCGGGTACCTGGCCGCCAAGCATTCTCTGTCTCACATAGTCACTGATCCTCTGCCTCTCATCAACTGCAATCAGATCAGTAATTTTTTTTCCAATAACCTCTTCCTCTGAATTGTATCCGAAAAGCTTTACATAGGCAGGATTTACGAGTTGGTGCATCCCTCTGCAGGCGACGCC
>RHKR01000579.1:0-1686 GCA_008363265.1 Chlorobiota bacterium | reverse complement strand
AAAACATTTCTGAACCTCGTCTCACTTATCATCCGTGCTTCTATCGCCTCTCGGCGCTGCCTTTTCAGTTCGGCTTCCTTAAGCTCCCGCTCTATCGCCGGAACAAGACGCTGAAGGTTGTCCTTCATGATGTAGTCCTGCGCCCCGGACTTCATGATCTTGACAGCCAGTTCCTCTCCGATTATCCCTGAAACAAGGATGAAGGGGAGGTCAGGATCCTTCTCCCGGACCAGTTTCAGCGCGGAAAGCCCGTCAAACAGAGGCATGGAATAATCGCTTAATACAATATCCCACTCTTCCTCAAGTGCTTTAGAGACCTCCTCCCTTGTTTCCACCTGGCGGTGGAGGGGCTCGTAGTTTCCTTGTCTGAGTTGCATAAGAAGAAGCTCGATATCATCAATCGAGTCTTCGATCATCAATACCTTAAGTTTTTCTCTCATAATAATTTGGTCCTCCCGTTCGTCGTCATGGAGCCTGATTTATCATCAGCCAGTAAATCCCTATATTGCTGGCGACTTCAACAAACCTCAAAAAGTCGATAGGTTTCCTGATAAAACTGTTGGCACCCAGGCCATAGCTGGTAAGAATATCCTCTTCATGATCCGAGGAAGTCATCATAACCACCGGAATGTACTTGGTTTTCTCGTTGGCTCTGATACGTCTTAGTACCTCAAGACCGTCAATTTTCGGAAGTCTGATATCAAGGATGATCAGTGCCGGAAGGTCTCCGCGCTCAAATTCATCACTGAAAAGGTAGTCGGCCGCTTCCTGTCCGTCTCTCGCCACATCGATCCTGTTGGTGATGTGATTTTTCTTGAGGGCACGGACTGTAAGCATCTCGTCATCCGGATTATCTTCCACGAGAAGAATTTTTTTGTTTTCCAATGTTTATTCACCTTTCTCAGAATGAATCGTAAAATAAAAAATAGCGCCTTCACCCACAACACCTTCGGCCCAAATCTTGCCCGAATGCCGTTTAATGATCCTCTGAACTGTCGTCAGTCCCACCCCGGTTCCAATGAACTCATCGGTTCTGTGTAAACGCTGGAACGGCGCGAACAGTTTGTCGGAGTACTCCATATTGAATCCCGCCCCGTTATCTTTAACATAAAATGTACTCACCCCGTTAATTACCTGCTGCCCAAAGATAATCTCACTTTTCTTTTTCTTGGCGGTGAACTTCCAGGCATTGCTTAGAAGATTCTGAAGCACCGCCCCGATCAGGGTCGGATCGGCCACTGCCTTCATACCGGGGGTGATGGTCACATCGACCTCCCTCTCAGGTTCGTGTTCGGTGAGCTCTTTGATTATCCCTTTTGCCACTTCGGAAAGATCCACATTTTTCTGGTTCATCGGGGCTCTTGAAACCCGGGAAAGGTTCAGCATTTCATCGATCAGTTGCCCCATTTTCTGGGCGTTGAACCGGACACGTTCAAGATACATCCGGCCCCGTTCATCCACGACGTCTTGGTATTCCTCGAGCAGTGCCAGACTGAATCCGTCTATACCACGAAGTGGAGCCCGAAGATCGTGCGATACTGAGTAGCTGAACGATTCCAGTTCCCTGTTCGCTTCCTCGTACTGAACTGTTCTTTCCCTGACCCTCTTCTCCAGTTCAATATTCAGTGCCCTTACCTCATCTTCTGCTTTTTTCCTCGCGGTAATATCATTTCCCTGGGCGATGGT
>RHKR01000578.1 GCA_008363265.1 Chlorobiota bacterium | reverse complement strand
AGAGGGAACTCGCTGTAAAGTGTCGTATAAAATATGAAAGCGTTCCTTACCCCGTTTACAGAATAGAGGGGATCTTCCGGGGTGACTTCACGTGGACCAACGGTCATTTTTCCTTCAGAATAGCTCGCTACAAACTTTATCCTGTTACCGCGATTTTTGGCTTCCTGGACCTGGGTGTCGATATCAAGATATTCCACCGCGCCGGTGATGTTCTTCCAAGCCAGCGGCTCAACTATGACGTCCTCCATCGAAACATTCACTCCTGTTTCGCGGACAAGTATCAAAAGTTTCCGGGCAACATCAACCCCTGAGAGATCGACCAACGGATCAGGCTCGGTGTAGCCCGCCGCCTTCGCCTCTTCAAGAGCTTCCATAAATTTCTTTCCGCTCCAAACCTCCGTGAGAATGTGATTCAGCGAACCCGACATGATCCCCTCGATCTTCACGATCCGGTCGCCGGCATTTAAAAGGTCTTGCAACACTTTTATAACAGGAAGTGCGGCACCGACATTTGTTTCATACAGAAACTGTGAGTCGCCGGTTTTTCCAGCTTCATGCAGTCCGTTATAAAATCCTTTTTCCGCAGCGTTTGCCACCTTGTTGGCGGCGACAATGTGCACGCCCGCCTTCAGAAGTGGCTCGTAATATCGAAGTGTCGCCTCAGTGGCGGTGCAGTCAACGAACACCTTAAAGGGATTCTCGTCAGCAAGGATCTGCTCCAAAAACTTCGCGGAAGATGCCTTTTCACCTCCCTGCCTCAATGCGTCAACGGGGTCCGGCTCACCCAGGATATCATCACCAAAGAGCATTTTGGATGAGCTGATCACTCCCTTCAGTTTGATGATATCATTTGTATCATTCTTACCTCTGAGCAATGAAATAAATTTTGAACCTACATTTCCTGGTCCGGCAAGATAGATGTCCCATACCTTTCTGCGGTCGAAGAAGAATTCATTGTGTAGTGCCGACATCGCCTGCTTCAGTTTATCAGCCGCGATAACAAACGAGATGTTAAGCTCGGAAGAACCCTGCGCGATGGCGTGAATGTTGATCCGGTGCTTGCCGAGAGTATCGAACACCCGGCCGGCAACTCCGTGCCTCCTCCTCATATTAGCGCCTACAACCGCTATCGAGGCGAGACCTTCTTCTTTTTCGATCGAAGAAATTCTTCCCAACCTCAGCTCTTCGGCAAACTCTTCCCGCAATATCTTAACTGCTGCCGTGGAATTTTTCGGCTCAACCGCAAGCGATATGGAATGCTCAGAAGATGCCTGGGTTATAAGGATAACATTGATCTTCTCCTTCGCCAGCGATCTGAACAGCCTCCCGGCGATACCGGAGACACCAACCATGCCGCCTCCCTCTACCCTTACAAGCGCGATTGCATCGATGCAAGCCAGACCTGTGATCTCGTTGGTGTTAAGTCCGGGGTCTTTCTTGATGATCGAGCCGGGATGCGCGGGATTAAAAGTGTTCTTGATCCTGACCGGGATTCCCCTGTCCATGGCCGGCTGAATGGTGGGAGCATAGATAACTTTAGCCCCAAAATAGGAGAGTTCCATCGCCTCTTCGTATGAGAGCTCCTCAACTATGAATGAATCACTCACCTTTCGCGGATCGGCTGTGAGCACGCCGTCAACATCGGTCCATATTTCGATCTCTCCGGCATTTATCGCAGCACCGAAGATCGCGGCAGTGAAGTCGGATCCGCCTCTTCCGAGTGTCGTGGTCTCATTGTCGTTGGTTGATGCAATGAACCCGGTGATCACCCTGAGTTCCTGGGTTCTCTTCATTTCCTGACCAATAAAATAAAAAGTCT
>RHKR01000577.1 GCA_008363265.1 Chlorobiota bacterium | reverse complement strand
GCGGTCATCGTCGGCGTCAGCCCCGAGGGCGCGGCCCTCTTCTACCAGCAGGTCACACGCTGGGCCAGCCGCCTCCACAGCCCGCGCGAGCAGCCCCGCATCACCATCCACAATGAGCCGCTCTCGCTCTACCTCGACGCCCACCAGCATCGCCACACCATCATACGCAACAGGTGTGGTTCTCTGCGCTATCCCCTTCTTTTCCATCACCGATTTTTCAGCGTCTGAAAGGTCGCGGGCAATAAAAATAATCGGCACGGAATCCTTTAGAAGGAGATCAACAACCTGTGACTCGGGCGCGTAGATAATTGTAAGTTCCGCGTTGGGATAGAGGCTTTCGAACTGTTTTTCAAGTTCTTCGAATACCGGTTTGAATGTTTCATCAACCGCAATTTTCTTCTTTCCCATTGTCGGTTCATCGGCTTCACCGGTTGCGATCTTGTTCTCGCATCCTGCGAATACCAGCGCTGCGGCAAAAAAGAAAACAGCGATCAGGGTTTTATTATTTTTCATCTTCTTCTTCCTCCCGGCTCTCCTTTATTTTTTTATACGAGCGATAGATACGGTAGGTTCCATAAGCCGCGAGCCCTACTGAGATAAGCCATAGTTCCGCGGAGGTCAGGTCTTTCAGGAATGGTACGTAGCCGAGGTATATTGCAACGCCTGCCGCTATGTAGACAAGCGCCATTAGCATTTCGAAATATTGAAGTATCTGTGAAAACAAAACAGATGCCTGTGTAAGATTTGTGATCTGTGAGCCCCTGCGGGTAAGGGGTCACCACTATAAATTAGTTAAAACAGAAAATAAATATAATCAGAACCGAAAAAATATTTTACCTATTTAACGATTCCGGTTCCAATTTTTCGTGCAGGAAATTGTCACCACAGCCTCATTGATCTTTTTTTTCGTATCTTTGATGTTGGGCTTTTGATTTAATAATCCGGTAGCAACATGATCAGAAAAACGCTTTTCCTCATCATTTCACTTGTGTTTCTCATCCACCCGCAGAGCAATGAGATAAAGGTGAACAATTTCCTTGTTTACGGTCCGCACGCGGTGGTCGCGCCTGCAGTTACAGGCGCGAACGACCCCGATATCAAGACCCTTTTCTCGGATGGTGACAACATTTCACCCGTTATTTCCCTGCTTGAGGAGAGGGACCTTTGGGATGTGCTGCCCGCTGTTTTCCCCGAAAAAAGCAGCAGGGAGAAGAATTCGTTTTACTATGCGGTTTTTATGATCCGTACAACCGGATTCATCTCCACCGAAATGAAGGTTTCATCACGTCTCCCCTATCGTGTTTACATCGGAAGTGAAGGTCAGAAGTCGAACATAGACCCGGTTGATGCGGATACGACAACAACCAGATCGGTCACTGTTCCGCTGAAACTCGAGACGGGAAAACACCTCATCGTGATCAAACTTCTCACCCTGGCGAAAGCAACCGGCGACCGCGAACTCAAGGTAACCATCAAGCAGCCGGAAGACTCGAAAGCCAGACTCGAAGTAAACACCGATCCAACTACCTTCACTTCATTTGAAAGACTGCTCGACGATCCGAAGATACAGTCGGTCGCACTCTCAAAAGACGGGAAATATGCCTCGGTATCCCTGAGCACACGAAGCACCACCCGCGGCAGTTTTGACCGGAAAACCATTATTTTTGAAACCTCAACAGGAAAAACAGTGAAGGAACTTCAGGTTTCAGGATTCGAGTGGACAGGTGGCGACAGCTATGCGTATACCATCACCGGCAACAAGAAAACCACCCTTATGACCGGTTCCGCCGGCAGTGGAGAGACCGAAACAGTACTCGAT
>RHKR01000051.1 GCA_008363265.1 Chlorobiota bacterium | reverse complement strand
ACTCACGCTTTTCGCGTTCACAATTGCCGGGAAAAGGGAGCTTGAGATTGCCATCGGGATGAAGTACCATGCCTCGCAGAGCCTTACAGCCGCGGCGAAGTAGCCGTTCTGCTCGGCACTCAGCATGTTCTTAATAAATATCTGGCCAACACGGATGTAGATCGAAACGGCGAGTCCCGCAAGGATGAGCGGCCATGAGTCACGGAAGAGCCTGAGCGCCACTTCCCTGTTGAAGCGCCACTTCATAACACTCTCTTTTTGGAGAGTGAAAACTATAATGAATCCTGCGGCAATGAGAACGGGTTCGAGTGCCTGCATGAAGGCGAACCAGCCGAGCCCGGCCGACAGAACTATCAGCAGAAGCCTCAGCAGCGAGGCGATGATCGTGGATGACGACTGCACCGAGGCGGAATATTTCGCCTGCACGCGCGCCTGAAACCAGAAATCGATCACATGGAACGACTGAAAGATCGTCCCGATGGTGATGATATATATCAGAATCGCGGTGCTGCTTTCCTCGTTGTTGATCTGAACCGCGACCCATGTCATGGCTATCACGGCTATTGAACCGGCGATGCGCAGAAAGAAAGAGGAACCGAGGATTGTGTCCTTCTCTTCGGGGTATTTTACAAGTTCACGTACGAGGATGTTTTCGAGGCCAAAGTTGGCAATGCTTGCGAAAAGGAGGGCAAAACTTACAGCGTAAGAGAGGACGCCGAACTCTTCGGGACCGAGGTACCTCACGAGGAAGATACCGATGAGGAAGCTTAAAAGAAGCTTTATAACCCTTTCGGCGAACATCCAGGAAGTATTCTTAAAATACTTCCTGAATGATTCCGATCCGAAATTAATTTTGGTGCTGTTCTGCAACCTCTTCCTTTTTCCTCGATTTGAACCAGCCGAGGAGGAGGGTTATAACAAGCCCGAGTGTTACGAAGGAACTCAGGCCGAGGGCGAGATATTTCGCCATAAAGAAACTTTGAGGTGCATACTCGAACTTAACCTGCTTCGTTCCTTTCGGCACAACGATACCCATGAAGTTGTGGTTAGCGTTAAGAACTTCAACCTCTTTACCGTCGGCGTAAGCATGCCATCCCTTTTTGTGGTAAGTGGTGCTGAATACGAGGAAGTTGTCACCTGAGGTTGTTACATTGGCTTCGATCACCTCATCGGTGTATTTGGTGATCTTGACCGAAACGGTTGAGTCTTTCGGTGCGACTTTTACATCCTTGTCGGCAACGAAGGCAACATCAGAGGGGTCGAACTTGTTGTCGCGCACCATTTCGAGGAACTCGAGCGGTTTCTTCTTCTCAACGCGGTTAACGAAGTATAGCCTTGGGAGTGCTTTCTGGTTTTCGAGCACGAAAGTCTTGCTTGTAGTGTCAACCGCTACAGGCACACACCCCTCAAAAGGGATGCCGGGCTGATCGAGCACAATGTACCGCGTGCCGGTCATGTTCAGGAAAGTCTGGTTTGCAGGGGTTTTAAGGACATCAAGGAAGTCCTGGTATGGCCTTGGCTTGATGGCAGAGTAGCCGTAAACATCCTCGAGGAGGAAGTAGGCGTTGAAGTTGCCGTTGCTCTGTATCGAGCCTTTCGAACCGTCCATTTTCAGGTTAATTATCCTGTAGGGATCGGTTTCCGCGTGCTTCTGCGATTTGATCGCTTTTATGTAGTAGGGCTCGGAGAACTCAACACTTTTCGATGGGGGATCGGTGTATTCGGCACCTCTCGAGGACACCCTCCAGAGATCGGCTACACTTAGAACCACGACAACCGAGGTGAAGACGAGAGCGGTTACCCTCCCTTTGATAAAGAACCACGCTATCCAGAAAATAACTGCCATTATCAGGAAATTGATCACAAAATCGTTCGCGAACATTTCGCCCGCGAGGTTTCCTACTGTTGCTATCGCTTCCTGCGGGTACTGTGCTGCCTTCTCCGAGGTCGCGAATCTGTTCGCCACCCATGAAACCAGTCCGCCCCGACCGAGGAGCCCGAATACGAAGATCACGGAGAAAACACCCGCCGCGCTCATTACGAGTTTCTCGTAGAGGACGTTCTTTTCTTTCCGGAGGTCGAGTATCTTCATCAGCCCGAGACCCGCAAGGATCGGCATGAACATCTGCGGTATCACAAGGATCATCGAGGGGACGCGGAACTTGTCGAACTGAGGGAAATAGTAGAACATCAGATCGAAAAGTAGTGAGAAATTCCTTCCGAACGAGAGGATCAGCGAGATACCGATCAGGATCGTAAGGAACATCACGAGGGGCTCGCGCCACCTGGTGATCATGGCAAAAAGTGCCAGGAAGAAGATAACGACTCCCATGTACATCGCCACATCAACGAAGGGCATTTGGCCGAAATAGGTGTTAACCTTATAGTTCTGTCCGTTAATATTCTGCTCGGAGTTACCGAAACCGAACCATGAAGGCACAACGAAGGTCATCACCTCACCGGGTGAGAACGACCAGTCGGTGTGATACTTGTAATATTCAGAGTCCTTGCTTTTGTCTTCCTCACCGCCGGCCTGAGCAGCCTTGTCGAGCACACTCGTGGTGCCGCGGGTTGAGTGAGGCGTGTATTCATATATCTGCGTGAGGTTATCGGCCTGGATCGCGATGGCGATGAGTGCTGCCGCGACAAAGGTTAGACCGGATTTCACAGTATTCTTCAGGTGCTCATTGTCTTTGATGACAAGTGATCTTATCAGATGGAAGAGATAGAATATACCTACTGAAAAGAGGATGTAAAAAATTATCTGCACGTGGAAACCCTGAACGATCAACTGCATCGCGATAGTCAGGATGAAGAAATTGATCAGCTTCAGTTTCTCCTGATTCTTCAGCAGTATCAGAATTATCACAGGGAAGAAAGCCAGCGAGGTCAGTTTGGTCACATGACCAATATAAAGGAACACCACAAGGCCCGTCGAGAGAGACGTGCCAAGTGCCGTAAAAAGGCTCACCATCGTGTTTTTGGTCAGCGACTTCATCAGGAAGTATGTGGTGATGGTCAGAACGATCAGGTAGAACGCCCAGCGGACGAAATCGTTACCGAACAGGCCGGTGAACGACTCCCGAAAAGCTGTAAGCCCCACATAGATCAGGTTGAACCAGGTGTATCCAACTGAAAGGGCGTAAGCCGGCATACCGGTAAAGATGTAGGGGTTCCAGAGTGTGAAACCTTCCCTGTCTTTAGCCAGATACGAAGTGGCGCTTTCAGAGGCAATAATATCGCCCGACTGAAAGATCTTTCCCTGGAAGAAGAGAGGAGAGAGGAAAAGGAGGAAGATCAGTATCGAGAGGGCGATGACCGAGAGGTTTATATACTTCGCCGGAAATTTACTGTCGATATCGATCCCGGTGGCAACCTTTTCTTTTTTTCTAATTTCCTTGACTGACTGCGATGACTTTTTGGCCATTAAAACTCCGGTGGAAAATCGGTTATTTCTTCTTGACTGCTATGTAATTGATGCCCGAGCCCTTTTCATTGTCCGACGAATAGTCGGCAGACATCATGAAGAGTACGGGTAGAAGAGTGAACAGGTAATAGAAAGGCAACAGGATGAAGAACACCTTCGAAGCATTCAGCATCATCATCGGATACTTGATGCCGAGTCGCCAGGCTTTGTCGCCCCACCAGCCGTAAGTGTATTTTGACTGATAGAGTTCGAACCCGAGGGGCGCCATTTTCTCAGTCAGTTCCTCCTTCGAGTAGCCGTCGCGGGCATGTTCGCCGATGAAACTTTCGTCATCATCCTCATGCACGTCGCTGCCACCGTAGATCGAAGGTGAATTGATCAGGACATGACCTCCAGGCTTCAGTGCACGGTGGAAATTCTTAAATACCGTGACATCTTCGGCTATGTGTTCCATAACATCGACGCAGACAATGAGGTCGAACCTCGATTCGTGTTCGATCTTTGTAAGGTCCTCAACCCCGAAGGTAACATTCTTTACCCCCGCGCTCGTGAAGAATTTGCGGCAGTCTTCCATCCAGTCGGCTTTTACGTCGACCGAATAGATATTGCAGGGGGTGAGGTGTTTCGACATGAACCAGGTATACTGACCGAAACCGCTTCCCGCGTCGTAGATCTCGAGCGGTTTGCTTCCGGCGGCATTTCTGAGCTTTTTAAGCTCGCGTCTTACGTACCAGGAGCGGAGGAACATGAGGTCGAGAGTCTTGTAGAACAAGACTCTCGTGAAAGGCAGTTTGTTGATGACCGCGGCGAAAACATTCTTTACTGGATCGTAGTGCATTCTCTATCCGCGGGTATTGGTTTCTTTTATCGAATATTCCTTCTCTGTCTGGAAGTTGTGCACTATCATTTCGCCGAGGAGACCTGTCGTAAAGAACTGCACACCTACGATCATCAGGAGCATGCCGAGCTGGAGGAGCGGGCGGTTGCTGAGCGGCTGATTCTCGAAGAGCCATTCATATGAAAGGTATCCGTTAATGGCGAACCCAAGCAGGAACGCAAGCGCGCCGAAGAAACCGAAGAGGTGCATCGGACGCTTGATGTAGCGGGTGATGAACGTGACGGTGATAAGGTCGACGAATCCCTTGAAGAATCTGGAAGCACCGAACTTGGTGACGCCGTATTTCCTCGGGCTGTGTTTAACCACAAGCTCGGTTACAGTGAATCCCTTCCACTTTGCGAGGATCGGGATGTACCTGTGCATTTCACCGTAAATGGTGAGGTTATCGACCACTGATTTGCGGTACGCCTTCAGACCGCAGTTGAAATCGTGCAGTTTGATGCCGCTCATGGTGGCAGTAACGAAGTTGAAGAGCCTCGATGTGTACTTCTTTATGAAAGGATCGTAGCGCTTCTTCTTCCAGCCGGAGACCATGTCGTAGCCTTCCTCAAGTTTTTTGAGAAGGTTTGGTATTTCGTGCGGATCATCCTGAAGATCGGCATCCATGGTTACCACCACGTCACCCTTGGCAGCCCGAAAGCCCATGTTGAGGGCAGCCGACTTGCCATAGTTCATCTGGAAACTGATATACTTGAACCTTTGGTCGGTTCTGCAGATATCCTTGATGATCCTGAGCGATTTGTCGGAAGAACCGTCATCAACAAAGATAACTTCACCCTGAATGGGGAGATCTCTGAATGTCGATTTGATCTCGTTGGCGAGGTGGATCAGTGATTCATCCTCGTTGAAAAGGGGAACCACAACTGAAACCTTGGTGAAGTTCGTTTTGAATCTTGGTCTCTGGCCACCGGGTTGCTGCATTTGTGAGGTTTGCTGTCTTTCGGCCGGTTTGTACGGTTCGCGCGCGGGTTTTCTTTCGCGGTCGCGGTCTCTATCCCTGCCTCTTTCGCGGTCCCTGTCTCTGTTATCCTGCCGTACGGGAGCTTCAGGTTTGGTTTCCTGTCTTACGACCGGTTCAGGTTTCGGTTCGCGGCGTGGATCAGGTCTGCGCTCCTCGTTGCGTACCGGTTCTTTTTTCTCGGGGACCTGAGGAACTTTGGGGGTTTCCTGATCAGCAGGGGTTTTTACAAGTCCTTTGTCGACCTTGATGTTCACAATGGTCGGATCCGGGACCGGTTCCTTCTTCTCCTGCTGCTGGCGCGGCTGGTTGCGGTTCTGGTTCCTGAGGTTGTCACGGTTGTCCCTGCGGGGTCTTTCGCCTCTGCGGTCATGTCTGGGCTGAGCCTCAACTTTTGGAGCATCCTCAGTATGGGTGCTCTCTTCTGAAGTGGCGATTTCGGCTTTCGTTTCCGCCGGAATGGCCTCAACCACGGGTACAGTCTCCTGTTTTTCTGCAGCAGGAGCTTCAGTTTTTACCTCTTCGGGAACAGGTGCTGCTGCTTCAGTTTTTGCTTCCACCCGAGCGGGGGCGTTTCTGTGAGAGCCGGGTTTCCTGGCTTCCCTGGTGTGTCTCGCAGGTGTTTTTTCAGCTTCAGCCTTTGCCTCACTTACAACTTCTGCTGCAGGTGCTTTTTCAACAGCAGGAACTGCTTCTTTCTTAACTTCTTCCTGCTTTTCAGCCGCTACAGGTTGTTCCTCAACACGGGGTTTGATCCTGTAAACATGGCTGTTCTGTTCCTTAACTATAACTTTCTCCTTTGCAATGAGAACAGGTGTCTCTTTTTCTTCATTCCCCTTTACTTCATTCACTGAAGTTTCTTCTTTGCCACCCTTGGATGTTTTTTCGCTAATTTGATCCCCATTTACAGCTGAAACCTTCTCTTCAGCGGGCTTATCGGCCGCGGCAGGTTTCTGTTCGTTCAACTTGTCGTTGGTCAGTTCTTCTTTTTCCTTTTCCACGAACTATCTGTGTCCTATGTTATTATTTCAATTGACTGAAAGTTAAAATAAAAATATTTTAACCTAACAATTTACGAAATAAAGAGTTAGTAGGGAAAGGGAAAATGGGAAGGGTCATACTGTGAGGGCTGGAGGCGGCCTGGATTTTCCGTAAAACAATGTATTGCAAGTCTTTAAAACAGAACAGGCCACCCGTGTGGGGCAGCCTGTCTGAAAAGTTCTGATGCGGGTCTACTTTAGCTCTTCGATATTGCCGGGGGTCGACTCGTTAACCTTCCAGCCATCGGCTTTCTTAACCAGCTTGTCTTCGATCTCGGTTCTGTTGTCAACAAAATCAGGACCGGATATCTTCTTTGTCACAAAGGTTTTCTTGATGGTAGCATCGTTCTCGCCGACTTTCACTATCTCGAATTTCTCGAGCGTTACTTCAAATTTATACTGTGAAAGAAGCGGTTCGTAGAGGGCTTTATTCATTTCGTAAAGGGTTGATTCAGGGTCGAGAGTTGCAAGATAGCCTTCAACATCTCCGCTGTTCATTGCTTCAACCTGTTTTTCGATCAGGGCTTTAATAGCTTCCTCAGGAGTGCCGGCAGCTGTTTCCGTGGCTGTAGCTTTGCTTGTATCTTCAGCGGGCGAATCACCGCCAACTGATGTTTTAACTGTGCATCCACTGAATGGAACGGCGAAAAGAAACGCAAGGAGGAGTACTCCCAAAGTGAGATTTTTCATGGTGTGAACCTCGGTATTTGATTAAAGAAACGATTAAAAAGAAATATCAAATATTTCCTCTTGAAAGATACATAAAAGTCACTTTCCCGGGAAATACTTTTCATCGCCCATCCTTCATACATCATATCTTCATACCTCAAACTTAATTCTGTGTACCATTTAATGAATTTATATTCTTGGCTGTGTATGTTATCTTTGAGGTTACCTAAAATAATAAATAGATGCAAAAAACTTTACTGATATTAATTCTTTTGCCCGTCCTTTTGCTCGCCCAGCCTGAGAAAGAGGTAAGGAAGACCCTTTACCCCAATGGCAAGGTACAGACCGAGGGAGAATATCTCGGTGAGAAGCTCGACGGGTTTTTCCGTGAGTACTACCCAACCGGTGTGTTATGGAAAGAATGGACCTTCAGGGACGGTGTTGAGGAAGGGAGATCGAACTGGTTCTTCGAAAACGGAACACTGAACCGCACGTGGAACTATGTGAGCGGCAAGCGGGAAGGGGAAGGTCTTACTTATTATGAGACCGGTGAATTGTGGGCCCGTGAGAATTACATTAACGACAAGGTTGAGGGTATTACTATCACTTACTACAAATCAGGTAAACTTCAGGGAGAATGGTACTACATTAACGGCCTCCTTGAAGGGCTCTCCACGGTCTATTACGAAACCGGTGGAAAGGAAGTTGAAAGGGCCTTCGTAAAGGGTTTGCAGGATGGAAAGACAACTGTTTACTTCGAAGGCGGCAAGATATCCGCTACTGCCGATTATAAACTCGGAAAGAAGCACGGCTACGCTTATTTCTATGATATCATGGGGCGTTTAAGGGTCAGGGAATTGTACGACTCCGACCTTCTTGTCACCCGGATCAGATACGACAAAGACGGCAAGTTCATGGAAGAAGAACGGGTTGAGAGGAATTTTTATCCCAACGGTGTGCTTAAGGATGAAGTTCCGATAAAGAACGGTTTTAAGGAGGGGAAGCAGAGGTTATACTTCGAAAACGGATTTCTTAAGCAGGAGATGACCTTCGCTAACGATCAGCCGACCGGGTGGATATATAAATACCACGACAACGGTGTTCTCAATCAGGAAGCGGAACTCTTCAAAGGAAAGATCACCGGTTCAGTAAGAACATTCTACGATTCCGGTACTCTGATGTCGGTCGCGGTTTATGAAGAGGGGAAAAAGAACGGGATAATGCTCGTCTATGAAGAGGATGGCCGCCTGAGGTTCAGGGCCACCTACAGGGATGACCGTTTGAACGGTGAATACCGTGGGTTCCACAAGAACGGTTTAACCAGAGTGATCGAGAATTATCTGAACGACCTGCTTAACGGGGCTCAATTCTCCTACCTCGAAGAGGGGATGCTCTGGCGCGAAGCCTACTTCGTTAATGGTAAACTTGAAGGGACACTTAAAGAGTTTTATGCCGATGGAGGGGTAAAAAAAGAGGAGTTTTATGAGAACGGGGTATTGAAAACCGCGAAGGAATTCGACTCCCAAGGAAATTTGACTTATACATTCGGATACTGATATGAAAAGAACCTTGTTTTTGTTTGTTTTTGCGATGTCAACAATTTTAATGGCTCAGGAGGGTCCGGTAACCTTACGGTATCCCGACGGCACCCTGAAAGAAGTGGCCAACTATGCAAAAGGAAAGTACAACGGTGAAGTGCGCAAATATTATCCGACAGGAATACTTGCCTCCGTTGCAAACTACAAAACAGGAACGCTCGAAGGCCCTGCATTCAACTACGATTCGACCGGGATACTTAAGGAAGCCTTTAACTATTCCGGTAACAAACTTCAAGGCCGTTTCGCCACATTTCACCCAGACGGAAAACTCCGGGAGGAAGGTAATTACAAGGACGGTGCTTTTTCAGGTGACTACACTTCGTACCACCCGAGCGGTAAAACAAAGGCGAAGTCTTTCTTCATCTCCGGTAAGATCGAAGGTGTATCTTATGAGTACTGGGAAAACGGTAACCTGAAAGGCGAACTTCTCTTCAAAAACGGTGTCCAGGAAGGAGTAACCAAGTGGTATTATGAAACCGGGGAGTTGCTGGGAGAATACCCATATCTTGGAAGTAAAATCCACGGTCTCGTGAAGGAGTTCTATCCCTCAGGAAAGAAAAAAGCCGAGAAGAACTACACCGGCAGCAAGGCTGAAGGGGTTCATGTGAGCTGGTTCGAGAACGGTACCGTTCAGAGTGAGATAACATACAAGAACAGTTTGAAAGAAGGCCCCGCAAAGACATGGTATGAGTCGGGCAAGCCCTGGACCGATCAGATGTGGGTGAACAACCGCCTGCACGGCGAGTCGAAGATCTACCGCGAGAGTGGAACACTCTGGTCGGTTGACCTTTACGAAAAAGGAATTATAAAATCGTCGAAGGAATATGACGAAAAAGGAAATTTGATCTCTGAAAAGAGTTATTAAAATTAACCCGGGCCGGAAGCCCGCAAGGAGAGAAGTTTGAAGAACAGCAAGTTCAATGTTGGATTGCTTCAGTTACAGATCGGCGAAGATCTTGAAGCGAACGTAAGGAATGCCGTTGAGGCAGTAAAAGAAGCCGCCACCAAGGGGGCTCAGGTTATCTGTCTGCCCGAGATATACCGTTCGCAATACTTCTGCCAGAAAGAGGATATCGACCTTTTCGATCTGGCTGAAACCATACCCGGCGTTTCGACAGAAGTTTTTACGAAAGTTGCCGCTGAAACGGGCACATATCTCGTGGTTCCTGTTTTCGAAAAACGGGCATCCGGGGTTTACCACAACAGCCTTGTGT
>RHKR01000050.1:9882-14631 GCA_008363265.1 Chlorobiota bacterium | reverse complement strand
CCATTTGTTGTTCTGTGGGCGCGATAAGTGCCGCCTATAATGCCCGAAAGTCTGTTCCAGAATTTCACTTTTAGAACTTTACCGGGATCGGAAGGGAGGTTGACCTGAATGAGGTACGGGAGATTCCCCAGGGTTGTGTAATAAGCTTTGCTCTCTGTGGTCAGGTAGATTGAATCGGTTGCCTTATACTCGATCGAAGTGATCTTATCGGATATGGTTGTGTTAACCTGACTCCAGCTCGACCCACCATTAGTGGATCTCAGAATGATTCCGCCCATGCAACCGGCGAAAATATTCATAGGGTCTTTCGCGGTGATGCAGGTTATTGCCGGGAAAGAGTACCCACCCGATTTATTCTCCCATGTCAAACCCTGATCGGTTGATTTGAAAATTACTCCCTCATAACTTCCAACCAGTGTTACCTCCGGTGAGACTATCTTAACCGCTGAGAGCCGGTAATTCCCCGGTAACCTCCCCTTTCTAACACTGAACCTTTTACCCGGCTGTTCGATCCGCATCATAGCGTGACTGTCGTCAACACCGCTGGATGCAACCAGTAACCTCCCGTTTAACGACTCATAAACGCCGGACACTTCGCTGTTTTGGGGGTAAGTGGTGTTCTGCCAAACACGGGAACCAGGTACTGAAACCTTTGTACCCCTGTCCCAAAGAGCAGCCCACACTTCATTTTCCGACGGGAAGGCGAAATTTCTGACTGTACCTGTGGTGGTGGGGATGGTTTCCTGAAACAGGATCTGCCCCGTGAGGTCACTCTTGTACCAGGTGTTCCCGCCGGCACTGATATATAAAATCCCGTTCATTATCTTAATAAAGTTCGGCGTGTTTATTGAATCGGTAAATCCGTACTCCTGCCAGTTCGCACCCTCATCAGTTGAAAGAAGAAAACTGCGGTTGCTTCCAAAGCCTATGGTTAAACCGCCATATGCCAGCAAGACGGTATTGTCGTTATGGGGCAGCCCGGGGTATGGGAGCCAATCGAGACCACCGTTTGAAGTTGTGTAGATCATTCCATCTACAGTGGTGCAAATACCTTTCAGCCTGTTATAAAATACCATTGATTGTATATCAACCGGCACACCTGTTACATCCCCCGTTATTGTCCAGGTGGTTCCACCATCGAATGAATAGACCAACTTCTTGTTTACCGATATATAGAACATTGTGTCACGGGAGAACATCACAATATTCGCGTCTCTGAATTGGCCGTCGAGCGTCGTCTTGTTCTTCCAGGTCATACCTCCATCGGTCGTGGTCGCGAATCTGTTATAAGACTCGGCCATATGTCCATTGAGACTGTCGGTAAACTTCAAGTAGGAGACCTTCTCGAAAGGAGTGACAGTCCAGTATTCGTTAAGGAACACTTCTGTTTGTTCTATGTTGAAGCGCTGGGAGTGACCGGTCGATATCAGAAAAGTTACCAGAAAACCGGAAAGAAGGGTTTGCTTAAATGCAGAAAGTTTATGCTTTTGAATTTTCATTATTCACCTTTATTGATCACTTCAACAGGATCATCTTGCCTGTTAATACCTTTTCAACAGCCGTGAGCCTGTACAGATAAACGCCTGAATTTAGCGACGAGGCATCGAAATTGTAGCTGTTGGTCCCTTTTACGCCTTTGATGTCAGTGGCAAACACCCTCGATCCGACAGGAGAGAACACCTCGAGCCGGCATTCTGAATCAGCGGGGAGGGTGAAGTGAATCACGGTCGAGCCGTTGAAGGGGTTCGGGTAGTTGCCGAGAGTGAACTCTACCGGCACTTTGGTAATCTCATCTTCAACTCCTGTGAAGATGCCGGGGGGATCACCTTTGTAAAACTCTCCGGAGACTGTTCCGACCACATATGAGAGATCGGGGAGAAGGGCAACTGAAGTCAGATGGTCAGTAATTCCGCTGTTCAATTCCTGCCAGGTCTGCCCCGAGTTCGTTGTCGCGATGATCTTTCCGTTGTTACCGACCACGATCGATTTCCCGTCGATGCTTTTTGATCCGCCATTTAAATAGGATCCGGGTGAGGTGTAAGTTGTTGTCCAGCTGATACCCGCATCGGCAGTGAAAGATATCGCGCCCGAACTGAAGGCCATGTATCCCCGCTGAAGGGCGAGTCCGCCAACTAAATTACCACCATGGAGGTTATGATAGGCGTTAATATTGTATCCATGGTCCTTACTTACCATAACCAGGGAACGGGTTCTGTCCCTGATCCATACAAGGCCCCCGCTTCCCGCGAGTATCTCTACGTACCAATATTCGCTGGTTTGCCTGATCAGTGTCCAGGAAGTGCCGCCATTTGTGGTCCGGTAGAGCCGGGATTTTATGTCGTAAGGCCCGGGGAATTCAACAAAGTTAATTAAATATGCATTATTGGAGTCGAGAAAGATCACATCATTCAGATAGGTTCCTGCTGAATATTGCCTTTCCCATGTTCTCCCGCTGTCTCCGCTGAACCAGAGCGCGTGACTGATCATGGTTAACCGCTGTGGCGAAATCGTGTGAACGTTCAATAAAGGACGGATATCAACTGATTGTTTCCACCTTTGTCCGCCATCGGTGGTAGTGAATACGAACCCCCTGGTCCAGAATGATACATCCGGTATTTTGCCGCATGCGATGCCGACATTTCCATCCGCGAAACGAAGGTTCCACAGTTCGATCCCTTTTGTTGTCAGTTGCAGTTGCTCCCATGCGGTGCTTTTATTGTATGCTCTCGCGATGGATGGGCCAACCCCCGCGACGTAGAACCAGTTGTCCGCGGTCTTGTAAGCGGTAAGGTATTTCCCAAATGCCGGGGTTTGCCCTCCATATTTATTGCAGAAGATGGTATCGGGCCGGATGACACAGAGAACTATCGATCCGCCATCATCAGCGAAGAGAACCGAATCCCTGCTCTTGTGCCAGGCAGCAATAACTGTATCGCCTGACATATAATATGCCTGCACTTCATTTTTCCAGTCGCGTCCGCCATTCGTCGAGGCAAGAACCTTTCCGTTCCTCCCAAAAATCGTGACCATGGTATCAGAATAGAGAGTGAGCACAGCCAAGTCGAAACCGGAGGTGGTGACCTGTATCGTGGACCAGGAATTGCCACCGTCAGTGGTTCTGAGAATCGTGGCATTATCCCCCGCGATCCATCCATTTAACGGACTTGAGAAACTGATGTCGTTCAGGTTATTATCGCCGTGGATTGTGACATTCCAGGTTGCGCCACCGTCAGTTGAGCGGATCACGGTTCCGACCGCGCCGCACGCGAAAAGATGGTCCTGACTGACCGGAGTGATAGAAAAAAGGTTCGCTGAAGTATTTGAGGGAAGTTGTTGCCAGGTGAGACCATTGTCGGTAGAGCGGATGATTTTACCGTTTCCACCGCATCCGAAGATCAGAGAATTGCCGGCCGCGATAAACCTGTTTATCCCTTGCAGCAGATCGTTGGTTATTTCATCCCAGGTAACGCCGGAGTCGGTGCTGGTAAGGAGTATGTTCCTGTCGGTTGCTGCTAAAATTCTGTTGTTTGATACGAGAATGGCCCGGACGGCATTAATATCCTGAAACCTTTGGAGGGGCGTAAGCTGTGGAAACAGCGAGATGGTGAGGATCACCAATAAAGCTAAAACAAATCTTATCAATTACTGCCTGCAACAAAAAACGTAAATTCGTTACAATAACCTACAACTATTTTCGGTGAAAGCAAAAAAAAGAGGCTCGTCAGGCTTAAATTCAGGTCTCCTTCAAAAAAAAAGTGACAAAATATTGATTTATGTTTAAAATATTATTATTAAGTTTGTTCCATGTTATAATGATAATTACGGTATTATCTTCATTTTCGCCGGACAAGGTTATTACAGATAACCCATCCACCAAAAACAACTGCGAAGATGTAAACTCAGAATAAATAATAAGGAAAAACAAGATGGCAAAACTCTACTTCAGTTTTTTGTTCATGGTAATGATCCCGGGCATGGTATTCGGGCAGTTCAAGGACGAGCAGTACGACACAAAAGACATGACCTCGTCGAAAACCTTTTTTACTCTCGGATATCTGACCACACATGAGGATCTTCCACCAAGGTTCGGTAACGGAATAAGGGAGCAGAAAGGCGTGATCCTGGGATGGAAATACAACGTGGCGACGGTGGAAGATTTCGATATTTACGGCTTGGCGAAAACCAGGCTCGCGATAGGAGGGAGTACAAATTTCGGTTTTACAGGAGGCAGTGGGTTTCTGCATTTGCCTAAAGCCCGTCAGATAATTCAACTCCCTGAAGTGATCGAGAATTTCGCGGTAAAGACTTACACCGGAACTTTTGATCTTTTCTCACTGAACCTTAATTTTCAGACATTCCTGATCTTCCCCGAGAAGAGGTCACTTGAGCTTTCACTCGCCGTTACTTTATTCAACCTCGGAGGGTCTGTCACCTACTTCGACGCAGCCGGGTCGTTGCTTGACAAGAAACTCACCGTTACCGCAAATCTCTTCCCGTTATATATCGAACCTTCAGCCAAGATCAGATTCAAAGGTGTGACCCTCGGTCTTGGATTGCTTATCAATCCAATGAGCTTCCTTGAGTACAGATGGGGTCCTGACGGATACTACAATCAGGAAGAGGGAGGGATTATATCAAACTCAGCATCGCCGAAGAGAAGCGCGATCTACGTTTATATGAATTTCTGATATTTGAACAATTGCAAAAAAAAAAGAGGCTGTCCGGATCCGGACAGCCTCTTTCTTTAAA
>RHKR01000050.1:0-9851 GCA_008363265.1 Chlorobiota bacterium | reverse complement strand
AAAGAACAGTTGAAGATCAGGGGTTACTTATCCTGAGCTTCCCTCAGTCTGCGGAACATCGATATTCCGAAACCAAACACAACCACTATAACGCCTGCCCATACGAGATTGATCATCGGCTTTATTGAGGCATGGATCGTAAGAACCTCTTTGGGGGTTTTCTGAGCCGCGTTGCCGTCTTTATCGGTAACGGTGAGAGTGGCTGACTTGTCGCCCGGATTCATCGTTTTGAGCTGGAGGGTAACCCCGAACTCGTCGATGGTAACGGGATCTGACTGCATCTTACCGCCAATTCTGGCATAGAGAAGGTCGCGTTTCACGGTCTTGCCGTCTTTGGTAATGTCGGCTTTTACGCCCATCTTGAAATCGGCATCGGTTGTCATTGCGGCCATGTCAGGCTTGATGAACTCTTTGTATTTGATCTTGATACCGGCGACATTAACATCCTTGCCTTCCTGTATCGCGACACCTTCTTCACCGGTCTGTGAGCCGTCGTCGAAGCTGACGGGGGCCACGTAGAAATCGGAGAGGAGACCGTACTTCATGTCGGGCTCTCTCATGAGGGAGTTGTTGAAGTCGGCAACGTACATCACGGGTCTTACCACCGAGGTGCCTGAACCTGATTTAACATCGAGACGGCAGTGATATTTGGTGTGGCCGTTCTCCTGGAATGGTTCGAGACCGGCAAAGGTTACATCGTAGCCGAGAACGTTTGCTGTCTTTCCTTTTTCAAGGTCGATCTCAAGTTCAGAGCTGAAAGCTGAAGAACCGATGACTCCGAGAACGAAAAGGGCGAGTCCGATATGGGCAATGTAAGCACCCATCTTGTTCTGGCTGCCTCTCATGATCCTGAACATTACCTCCGCGTTCACAACGAGTGAGAACATCGCGGCTACGAGGAGGATTATCATCATCACTTTATCGACACCGCCGATGAAGATCGCGGCCACGCTGAGTACAGCGGTGATCGCGCCGGTACGCAGCAGGTCTTTTTTCAGTGTATCGGATGAGGTGGTTCTCCACTTCAGGATAAGACTGAGACCGTTTACGATAAGTAAAATGATCGTAAGCGGTACATGCATGATATTGTAGAACTCTATCTCAACCTTCACGCCGAAGATAGGGGCCGAAGTGCCGACTGCGACGATGATCGCTGACATTCCGAGTGAGAAAGCCGCCATGAAAAGGGCGAGTTCTCTTGAAAGGGTTGATTCCTCGCCGGTTTTTGAGATCTTGAGAAGATCTTTAAGGCGGAATAGGATCATTCCTACACCTAGTCCGGTGAAACTTACCACAAACACGACGAGGAAAATGTAAACCACTCTTCCGGGTTCAGCAAATGAGTGAACGGAAGAATCACCAAGGATACCGCTGCGGGTAAGGAATGTACTATAAACAACCATCACGAATGTGAGGATCGAGAGTAAAATGTTTGTTATCAGGTATCTGCCGTTGTTCGGGTCTTTCTTCTGCGTTCTGATCTGAACTAGCATGGTATGAATTGCAGCCACGCTAATGATCCAGGGAACGAGACTTGAGTTCTCAACGGGATCCCATGCCCAGTAACCGCCCCAGCCGAGAACGCCGTAAGCCCAGTAACCGCCGAGCATTATTCCGAGTCCGAGCACGCCACCAGCGAAAAGGATCCAGGGGAGTGACTGACGGACCCAATCGTTGTATTCATTTTTGATGAGGGCGGAGATCGCGAAAGCGAATGGAACAGCTGCTGCTGAAAAGCCAGCGAAGAGGATCGGCGGGTGGATCTGCATCCAGAAGTTCTGGAGTAGCGGATTCAGGCCTTTACCGTGAATGAGAATATCGGAAACCGTGTAACCGGTCGCGGAGAGGTTGCCGATGAAATCCTTGTCGAGTTTCACGTGCGTCGGGCTTCCGCCTTCATTTCCGAAGAGGAAATTCTGGACAAAGCCGAAAGCGTTCGACTGCAGCAATTCCATATTGAAATATTTCAGTTCAACGAAGGGATTCTCTCCCTGCCAGATGAGGGCGAAGGGGTTTTTCATTATGGGTGAAACCATGATGAGGAGGAAGGTAGTGGTCAGGGTATAGACCAGCATCACCCTCGGCTCGAGGTCGCCCCTTTTTTCAGTGTACGACTGAAGTCCGATACCAATAAGGACGGTCATCAGTATCCAGAGGAGGAAACTTCCTTCCTGTCCTGCCCAGAAGGTTGAGAGGAGAAGTCCGAGCGGGAGATCGTCGTTACTGTAGTTGAAGACGTAATTGTATTGGTATTGATGTGTTAAAATTATGTAGAGCAACAAAGTTGAGGCTACAATTACCATGATCGCCATAGCATGGTATCCCAGACGGGCATACTTCAGATATGTCGCTTGCTCATCACTTCTTCTGTATGAAAACCAGAACATAGTCATTGAGAAGAGTGAAAATACCAGAGCCAGGGTAAGTACTATACTTCCGGCCATAGTGGGTCTCCTTTTGTAGGGTTATTCCAATTTAAAAAATTATGAAGCATTCTTTTTTATCTGATCGGGATGTGTAGCCCCGGCCGGCACATCACCTTCCTGATATTTTGAGGGGCACTTGGTCAGAATGTCTTTTGCTTCGAAGGCATCGCCGACATATTTGCCGGTAACCACAACGCTGGTGGCCGACTCAAAGTTATTGGGGATGGCACCTTTGTAGATAACCTTCATTTCGTTGCCTTCGGTGTCTTTCATATAGAAAGTGAAGACCTTGTTCTTGTATTCATAGTTTTTTTCCTTCACCCAGGCACCTGTGGCGCGAATGGTCTTGCCCGATTCTTTCACTTTGGCAAGGCTCTCTTCGTAGCCGATGCTGCTCTGAGTAAAGAAATAACCCATGAAGGCGAGGAACACCACGATGATACCGCCACCGATAACGAACCTGCCGTTTTTCTGCATGAATGTCTGCTCAGACATGTTTATTTCTCCTCAACTTCTTGCTTTAGTTCTTTTAGTCTTCTGTCGAGTGTGTACATGAAGGAGAAGATGCCTCCCCATGTTAACAGGACAATAATTAGTACGATATAAATAGCGTTTTTTTCAAGAAATTCCATTGTAAATCCTTATCCTTGATAAAGTTTCTGTTTTTTAACCTTGTCGAGCAGGATCATCGACTTTGATCCAACGCTCCACATCCAGGCATAAAGCATGCTGAAAGCCGTCAGCGATATGTAAAAAACGAGCTGCATGTTGCCGTTCATTTTGAAGTTGACCACCGGACCGGCATTGTCGTCATCGGCACTTCCGGGGTGAAGACCCGCCATGATCCTTGGCATGATGAAAATGAAGAAGGGTACAGTTACGAATACGATAATGTTGTAGACCGCGGAGAGGGTGGCTCTTTTATCCTCGTTCTCGATCGCGGAGCGGAGAGCGAAGAGAGCGCCATAGATCAGCAGGAGGGCAAAGATGCTGGTCTCACGCGGATCCCAGTGCCAGAACGAACCCCAGGCGAACTTGGCCCATACAGAGCCGGTAACTGTGGCGAGGACCACGAAAACCATACCGATCTGGATCGATGTGTAGGCCTTCATATCGTCTTCGAGGTTTTTCTTTCTGAGATATTTTATACTGTAAATGGTTGCCATGAGAAAGGCCACAGTCGCCAGCCAGGAGCTCGGGACGTGGAAGAAGATAATCTTGGCGTTTTCACCGAGTCCCATGATGAGCGGGAACTCATTCCAGGACTGAGGTTTTGGTACGATCGGAAAGCTTATCCCGGCGATTATGACGTATGTCATCAGGACAAAGAGGAGGATCTGATACCATTTAGTGTGAACAATGTTTTTCATCTGATCTCGTTGGAAATAAAATAATTCAGCCTAAAAAAGTAACGTTTATCAGGCTAAAGGTCAAATTAAATTTTACAAGGATAAATTTATTTTACAGGGTATAATATAATCGATAAAAAGGGATAAAGAAAGGCAATAATTATATAATAAAAGGGTTTATTGTTAATATAGCCTGAAACGAAATGTTTCAGGGGTGAGGTGGCGGTTTTTTGACCGTAAAAAGTGGAAACCGGGGGAGTCTGTAGGTTTTTAAAGCAAAAAAGACCGCCTGCGTGAGGGCGGTCTTTTTAAAACTCGTATCTCGGAGAGATCATCTTGCGTCGATCTTCTTCTCTCTGACAAGCTGTGCTATAACAGCGGTACCGTTCTTTGCGATGGTCTTCAGCGCTTTGGCGGTAAGTTTCACGGTCACGAACCTGTTGAGTTCCTGTACCCAGATCTTCTTTTTCTGAAGGTTGGGGAGGAATCTTCTCTTTGTGTGGTTGTGAGCATGAGATATGCTGCTGCCGTACTTTGGTTTTATTCCGGTAACCTGGCATGTTCTTGACATAAACTAAACTCCTGGCTCTTGCTCAAAAAAATTAGAAAACAGTTTGTTAATATACGGCTTGGGTGATGAAAAAGCAAAAAGAAAATGCGGAGATGTAATTAAATGAGGAGATGCCGCACAGTATGATTTAATTCAAAACTGCTTCAATCAAACACGATCTGAAAATTATCTCAAGAATTCCGACAATTTTTGAACTATTGATCGGTCTTCTTTTAATTCAGCCAGGTGTTCAAGAGTGCTCAGAATGTACTGTTTGTCAAGTTGTTTTTTTTGCCTGGTGATCACACCTTGAATATCCTGAATGTCTTTAGGCCTGTTCGCGAACGCCTTGGTGATAATAAGATCCTCAGCAGAACATGTGATAAGTTTGATGCCGGGGACCACTTCAAATTCCGAAGATCTCGAGATCATTAATTCCTCAAAATCCAATCCTGAGAGAGCAACATCGATCGGTACACCAGCAGCAGATAGAAGAAGCAATACCCGTTGATTAATTGCAAAGGGAATGGGGTCTGATAATCGCGAGCTGAAATTCGCAAGCAATCTAACAGCTACCGCCTCCTCATTTCCGAACCCGGAAAGCACGATTAAGTCAATATCATTGGTCATCCGTATTTCTCCCCACCGGATGTTCGCTATTCCGCCGATAAAACAAAAGGGGATTTTGTTCAACTTTAAAAATTTCTGAATCTCAGCAGCAGCTTCGAATAATTTATTCACTTCTCGGCCTCAACTTCATGAAATACTTCTGCATTTCGATCAATCCGGAAGTTGCGGTTGGGGTTGAATTTTCTACCGCGTAGTTGAACATGTCTGCGAACTGTGCCATGGTATTAGCATGATAATCCGGGGCGGTTAAACGGGCTTCCCACTCTTCCTGAATAGTGACTCCGGCCTTTTCCCAGGCCTCCGACCATTTCTTCAGATTTGCTTTTGTATCAGACATGAGAGGTGATTAATTGTATGAATTAAGTAAAGTTGAAACTAAATATAATGATTTTCAGGGAAGCAAGGCGAACACTTATTGGAAGGCTACCGGATATCAGAGTTCAGACTAACCACTAACCACTGAAAATCACTTGGTCCGCGCGATAAAATCCTGTATCACTTCATCTTCGGAGGCTACGAGCTCCTTGGGGGTGCCGGTAAAGTAGATCTTCCCTTCGTGGGCCATGGCGACGCGTTCGGCGACGATGTTGACGCTGATCATGTCGTGTGTAACGATGATGGATGTTACCTTTAGTTTGTCGCTGAGTTCCTTGATGAGGTTGTCGATCGATTCGCTCATGATGGGGTCGAGGCCGGTGGTGGGCTCATCGTAGAGGATGTACTCGGGGTTCGTGATGAGGGCACGGGCCAAACCCACCCTTTTGCGCATGCCGCCTGAGAGTTCAGCAGGTTTCAGTTTTTCGATGCCGGGGAGGGCGACCATTTCGAGTTTTTCGGCAACTGCCTTGTCGATCTCGGTCTGGGTGAATTTTGTGTTACCTTCGATCAAGGGAAGTGAGACATTCTCACCGACCGTCATTGAATCGAACAGTGCCGCACCCTGAAAGAGGAAGCCGAACTTCTTGCGGAGCTCGTAGAGATCCTTCTCTTTTATTTTGTTGATATCATGGCCTTCGACCGTTACGGTTCCCTGGTCTGGCTTCAGAAGGCCGATGATATGCTTGAGGAGAACGGATTTTCCGCAGCCGGATCGACCGATGATCGTGAGTGCTTCACCTTTATTTATTGTGAGGTCGAGGCCTCTTAAAACCTTGTTGCCGCCGAAGCTCTTGTGTAGGTCCTTGATCACTATCATGGTTTAGACCCGTTTAAAGTTTTTACCGGGGAGCTGTCTTACATACCCCTTCAGTTCCAGTGTCAGAAGGGTGGTAAGGCACTCAGAAACATTGAGTCCGGTAAGGTTTGCGATCTCGTCGATGTGAATGGGCTGGAAGGCGATCGCTGAATAGATTTTTTCTTCAAATATTGTAAGGTCTTCGGGGACCACCAGAACAGATTCATCGACCGGTTCGGGGGCTTTCTGAGGCCTGATGTTCAGTTCATCAAGTATATCGAGGGTGTCGATAACAAGTTTCGCCTCACCCCTTTGGATCAGTCTGTTCGTACCGCCTGATTTTACTGAAGTGATGTTGCCCGGGATTGCAAACACTTCCTTCCCCTGGTCGATGGCAAAACCCGCGGTAAGCAAGGCACCACCTTTTTCAGCGGCTTCTACAACCAGGACGCCGAGCGAGAGTCCGCTGATTATCCGGTTCCGGCCTGGGAAATTGATCGCGTCGGGTTTGGTGTCGGGGGAGTATTCGGTGATCACGGCGCCCCTTCCGTCCATGATCTCTTTCACCATTTTCTTGTTCTCCTGCGGGTAGATGTTTCTGAATCCGCTGCCGAGAACGGCTATTGTTCTGCCACCGGCTTCAAGAGCTGCCTTGTGTGAGGTGGTGTCGATCCCGCGGGCGAGACCGCTTACAACGGTGAAATTTTCGCGGACCAGTCCGGAAGAGATATCCATTGCCGATCTTGTTCCGTAGGGTGTCGGGGTGCGGGTACCAACTATCGCTACCGATTTTTTATCCTCTTCCCTTATCTCACCGAGCACATAGAGAAGAATGGGGGGATCGTAGATATCAGCGAGTTGGGAAGGGTAGCCATCTTTGCCGTATGCAAGGATCGCGCCTCCGAGGTTGGTGATGTAGTCGTGGTCTTTTTTGTAATCCGCATCGAAGTCGCCGTTCCCGGTGCCGTCAACCAGACCTTTGTAGGCCGCTTCAGATAGCTTCACTTCCTGGGCTATCTGTTTCGCCGGGGTATCAATGAGTGCGACACCACTTCCGAACGCGTCGAGCATTGAGCGGAGGCGTACAATTCCTATCTGTGAGCTTCTAAGGAGGCGGCGGAGCGCGATGAACTCTTCGAGGGGGATCGATCTCATGGGTGTCAGACTGTGACGGAGATCTTGTCGACCACTCCGACTATAATAGTGTGAACGGGGGAATTCTTGTTGCTGATGATCTGCTGAACAGCATCACCTTCCTGAGTGACCATTACGGTGTCGCCGGGGCCGGCGGAGACGTAATCGATGGCGATTATATCTTTATTGTCAATAAACTCGCCGTCAAGGCCGATCTTACGGACCAGAAGGAGTTTTTGCCCCTTCAGTTCCTTGTTCTTTACTGAAGAAACAACGTTGCCGTGAACCTTGGCGAGGAACATTTTATTGTGACTCTTTTGGTTCCTCTGCGGCCTGACCTTTTTTCCTGTAAAGGAGTGCCAGGGGAAGAATTATCACATAAGCTGCCATAAGGATCAGCGGTGCCGCAACCAATGAGGAGGATGTATCCCACGGTTTCTGCGAAAGAAGGACAAAGCCAACAATAAGGGCAACTATTCCAACTGCAAGAAGGATATAGTTGGTCGAGTCAAAATATATCTTGAAAGGTGAAGGGTTCTTCCAGAGTGGAACCTTTTTAGATGATGATCTGGTCTGAACTTTTTTTGCCATTTCCTAATCCTGTAATTATAAAAAGCCCGGCAAGGGGGTTCGCCGGGCATTATGTTATTGGTTCACCGGTCAGGGGAAGAACCGGTGAACAAACTGATAACCAAAATATTTTCAAATGCTCCGACAATATATCGAGGAGCAATGAATAAAACAAATTATTTGCTGATCTGGTAAACTATCTTGCGAATTGTATCGAACTGGAGGTAAGGATACTCTTCACGGATAGTATCGATAGCGTCACCTGCTGAAACCTTGCCGGCTCTCAGCTGTTTGAATTTCTTTCTGATCTGGTAATCACGAACAGCTTTTTCGTCGATAAGGCTGTGGCTTGAAAGGAGTTCGTAGATCTCGTCAGAGATGAGATCAGATAAAGGGTTTTCGATCTTTGCAACTACGCTTTTCATCGCTACTCCAATGAATTAGTGAATAAATATTAATAAAGGCAAAGTGTAAAAAATACCGGCTGACGTGGCAGTCGTGTCGTTATTAATTAATTGTGTAGCTAAAAGACTATAATGCTCCGATTTTTTTGCATTGCAAAATACGGCTTTTTTTTGATACCCCAAAATAAAAGGGGTCTGAAAGCCGGTTTATGGCAAAAATGTAATGTGGGTCACACTCTTTTGCCTTTATAAAGTATTAGACATTTTAAAGAGGGAAAAAGTTCCAAATTTTTGCACGGAAATATTCAGACCGGAAGATGAGCCGCCAAATGCGTTATTGAAGAGGCCTGCCGGAGCTGCCCTGCCTGCTCTGATCCAGTACACCTGAAGCAAGTTTATCGGCCTTTTCGTTCCATTTATTGCCGTTGTGGGCTTTCACTTTGTTCCAGGTGATCCTGACGTTGGCGGAAGTGACGCCGGCGAGGAAAAATTGGGAAACCGCGGCTTTGGCCCTGTATCGGCCGGTGGCGATCTTTCCGATAAGGTCAAGATCGTAGTGAAGTGTGGCCTCAGTGATGTTCAGTTCGTCACACCTTTTGAGAGCGTGAACTACAGCCGTGAACTCACCTACTATCTGATATGTGGAGACGTGACTGCGGTCGGTTACCGCCCCTGCAGATTCCTCAATGAGCTTCCCGTCTTTCAGGATGATGAATGCCCACGCGGCATCCTTCCCGTTGAAGGAACCATCGGTAAAGATGTGCCATCCGTCGAGTTTCTCCTCCGCGGGCGAAGAAGTTGCCGGCAGGGTAACGGTAGAGTATAGGTGGTTAACCATCTCATCAGGCGAGCGGTCAGTGGTTAGAGTAAAACTGTTCTTTTTGGGACTGAAAAAAATATTCACCGCGCCCTGCCTTTTCCCGTTGAGGAGGATCGAGACAAAAGCGTGGTAAATGTTCTTTTCGTTGATCGATGAAGCAAGAGTGAAAGGCAATTCCAGTCCGTTTATTTCCAGGGCAAGGATCGAAGCGATCTCATCACACTTGGTCAGGAGGATTTCCTTAAAGGGGTGGTCGGGGGCTTTAAAAAGAGAGTCCAATGTCGAGAATTATTTGTGATCTCCCTTTTTCATCAAAAGCAAGTTCGGCACGTGCAATATTGTAGGGCAGAACGGCCAAAGTCACTCCGAATCCGTAGCCCCGCTGATACACCCCGTTGCTGAAGTAACTGCCGCCCTCAGGCCGGGAGATTCCCGCATCGTAGAAGAACTGGAATCCGAGGCTTACCCGGTAGCGGGTGAGGCTGCGGGGGACGATGGGAAGTCTGAACTCGATAGGCAATTCATTGATCACGTTGAAATAAGTTTCGACAGTTCCGGTTACGAAGCCCCTGCCTTCGTTCCTGGTGTCATAATGCCCCCTGACCCGGTCATCGCTTCCGAGGATCGCAATGTCATAAAAGGGGATGTTGCTGCCGGTGGTTTCTTTAAGGCCAAAGCGCCACTTCAGGTGAACGGTGTTTACTACTCCTTGTTGGGATAATATAGATGATTGTGTAAGAGACGAACCACTTTGATAAGCATTTGGGCTTCCGGTAGAAGGAAGACTGGAAGAA
>RHKR01000576.1 GCA_008363265.1 Chlorobiota bacterium | reverse complement strand
ACTGAATTGTAGAAACTTTTCGACAACCATCTTCAAGAAATTGCGATAATATTCTCACAAGTTCAATCCTTAACTTTACTTACAGAGTTACTGGATTTTCATGGATATTCTATTGGTAGATGACGCGGAGAGCGTCAGAAATAACATATCGCGTCTGATCAGATCCGCAGTTTCCACAGCCAACATAACGGAAGCGTGTGATTTTGCAGAGGCTGTGAAACAGCTTAAAAAAAGACCTTTCAACATTGTGCTTTTCGATATAAAGCTACCGGATGGTTCGGGTTTCGATCTGGTAAGCAAGATCCCCGGCAACTTTCCATCACCGGAAATTCTCTTCTTTTCAAATTTTGCAGGCGAAAAGTTCAGACAAAAAGCGATGGACCTTGGAGCCCGCGGGTTCTTTGATAAAACGAGTGAGATCGATGAATTGATCTCGGCGATAAGGTCGCTTGCCTGACCGGTCGAAAAAATTCGACAATAATTTCATTTAATTTCTATTCCGGCCTTTTGACGGGAACATTAAATTTGGACAGTGGATTTTTCAATCTAACGCCGGGTAAAAAAATGCGAACGAAGATATTTTTTATGGCATATCCGGTTAACTCGTTGGGATCCGGAACTGAAGAACGGGACAACCGGAATTTGATCTGGTTTGTACTTGTTTTGCACTATTAGAACTTGATGATGATGATGAGTACCATTTATATGGTTTGTGTCTCCCCGATACAAAAAAGGCTGTCCAACCCTCGGACAGCCTTTCTCATTTTTAAATGATCCCGTCACTTCAGGAAGACGATCTTCCTTGTGGCGGTGAACTTGCCGGCATTCATTCTGATGAGGTAGGTACCCGAAGCGAGTCCCTCACCCGAAACCGCGAGTGAATGTTTTCCTGCCGACTGGTTCCCTTTCAGCAATTCCTTCACCTTTGTTCCCTGCACGTCAAAAAGTTCTATTGTAACATCACCCTGTTCGGCGAGTGTGAACTCGATCATCGTGCTTGGATTAAAAGGATTAGGATAATTCTGAGCGAGCGAGTAGCTCCATACCGGCGCCACATCGATCTCGATCGCGTTAAAGATCGCTGAAGTGCCGTCGAGGTCGATCTGTTTCAGTCGGTAAACAGCTTTACCGGTGGGAACGCCCTTATCGGTGAATGTGTAAACCTGTCCACCGGTCGATGTGCCGCTTCCCTTAACAAATCCGATCGTAACGAACTCATTATTCCGCTGTTTTTCAACCTCGAAACCGTAATTGTTTGTTTCAGTGGCAGTTTTCCACTCAAGCACCACATTATCGTTGTCAGCGATACCTGTAAAAGAAACAAGTTCGACCGGTACGGAAGTGTAGGTGAAGAGTTTAATATCGTCAACGAAGAAACCGTCGCGGTTAAGTGAACCATCCGATTTAAAGAAGAACCTGATCATGACGTTTTGCCCGGTATACGACGAGAGGTCGATCATCTGATTTACCCAGGCAGCCTGAGTACCGTTGTAGAGCGGTTGTCCGTTCGGCTGGAAGCTTCCCGCACCGGTTATCATGCCGGACGCGCGAAGTGGTGTCCAGTTCGTTCCGTTGTTCGTCGAAAGCAATATCTGTACATAATCATAACCTGATTCGAGATCCCATTGGGCTGAATAAGAGAGTCCCGCGCCGAGCACACCCTGAAGATTGATGCTTCCGGTCTGTGTCATTGTAGCGGTTACGTTGCTTCCGTATGTACCCGAGGGAGAATCGTTGAAAGATGAAGGCGCCGAAACGTATTTTGACGTAGCCACACCCCACGGACCGGAGATGGTCCAACCGTTGGTGGTGTTCGCGCTGTCAATCATAA
>RHKR01000049.1 GCA_008363265.1 Chlorobiota bacterium | reverse complement strand
ATTGCTGTTCCTTAAGATTAAAACGAAATTCAGAATTTGAATATACAAAACCTACCCAAAATTTTAATATTCAGGTAAGATTATCTTTCTTATTTTTGCAGATATCAATCAAAAAGTGTTCGCATGAAGAAAAAAGTAAAGATCATCGGTTTCCCCATGGACCTTGGCGCCGGCAGGCGCGGAGTTGATATGGGGCCATCTGCATTACGCATAGCGCATCTCAGTGAAAAATTGCAGTATCTCGGTTACGAAGTTGAGGATCACGGCGATATCGATATCGAGATCATGGAGACCCAGACAGTAAAGAACGACAAGCTTAAATACATCGATGAGATAGAGCGTACTTCACTGAAACTTGCAGAGGTTGTGGAAAAGACACTCGCGGATGATGAGTTCCCGCTTTGTATCGGTGGCGACCACTCAATGGCGCTCGGCACCCTGGCCGGAATTGCCGCCCACTGCCGAAAACATGATCAGCGTCTGGGCGTCATCTGGATCGACGCGCATGCTGATATGAACACCGACTCAACCACGCCGTCAGGGAACATCCATGGAATGTCACTCGCCGCTTCCATCGGACTCGGCTCACCACGTCTGACCGGTCTTTATATACCCGGACCGAAGGTGGCTCCGGAAAATACCGTGATAATCGGTGCCAGAAGTATAGATACAGAGGAACGAAAAAATATTAAAGAATCGGGCATTACTGTTTACACGATGTCCGATATCGACAAGATGGGGATCCACAGGATAGTATCCAAGGTTTTGAAACAGTTCAGGAACAACGTCGATCACATTCATGTCAGTTTCGATGTCGACAGTGTTGAACCGACTGTTGTTCCCGGGGTTGGAACTCCTGTTCCCGGTGGTTTAAGCTACCGTGAGGCACATCTTCTGATGGAAACTATTGCCGAGTGCGGCTGCATGTCGTCGCTCGAGGTTACCGAGGTTAATCCAATACTGGACAACCGGAATGCAAGTGCCGTTTTTGCTGTGGAACTGATTGCTTCAAGTATGGGGATGCGTATACTGTAGTATGGATCATATCAAACAGTTTATAGCGTTTGTTCTTGTAATCACGTCAGTAATGTGGGGCCTTAAGGCCTTCGAAGTGCTCGATATTACGTGGCCGTTCATCTTTTCATTCCTGTTTATTCTCACGGGACTTGCTACTGTGGTGGTTGTTTTCGGAAAGCACGACGTGCCCGCTCTCATTATCGGGACTACACTCTTTCTGATCGGCATACTCATATACCTGAACCAAAACTTCATGTCGATCCCGTGGGCGAGCCTGCTATTGCCGACGGCAATGTTTATGATCGGGGTGAATCTGGTGATACTCTTCCTCGACAATCCAAAAGCGCCCGGCTTTTTGATCGTGTCGGTGGTACTGATTGGTTTCCCCTTCTTTTTCCTGAGTCAGGAGAACTCGATGACCCCCGACTCAATGCTTGAGGCCATCTTGGAAATGGTAGCCAAATACTGGATGATAATATTCCTTGCCGTCATTTCTGTGATATTCATCCTCCTTCAGGGAAATAGCAACAAGGATGAAAACGAGGACGAGGTCAGTTAGCTTCCTGAGCTTTCATTATCAGGAGACCACTCATTATAACGGTGTTTGAGGGAGTATCAGCACCTGTAACATTCTCTTCTGTCAGCATCACTTTGTAAGTTCCCGACTGTGAAAGATCAGGAATCTCACTCAACTCGAAAAATTCAATGTTCTGATCCGGTACATTAACTCCACCCGCCTTCGTGTAAGTACCGCCAACCTGTATCCAAAGCTGGAAACCTTTTCCGGAATTGAAAGAGGTTATGTTTGTGAACTGAAGGAAGCCCCTCTTCTCTTTCACACCGTAGAAAAATTTTCCGAATGTTTCCGGATAATCATCGCTGCCGAAAAGATTCACCAGACCGGCGGTTTTCACTGAACTGAAAAATAAAAGTAAATTCTGGTTCATTGTTACAGTACTTCGGAGCAGTTCGGTCTTTGCCTGGGCAGTGCCAAGTTCTTTAATTTTTAAGTCGAGTTTCTCTCCCGCACTTGAAACCATCGAAAACATGATGTAGATCACCACAGAGAAAGTGACGACTATGGTAGCAATCACACCCCAGAAAGCTGCAGCTGTAACTGAACCGGTAACAGGGGCTGCCGAAAAACGGGGAGTACCCGCTCTTGCCTCTTCCTGAAAAACCGGCTCCTGTCTGTTAATGGTTGCTGAGGGACCCGGTTGTCCGCTCTCAACCCCGCCGTGAACTTCCTGTTCGATGAGCTGTTTGCGTTGTGCCCTCATGGGATTGATCGGCCCGCGTGAGACCGCATCATCATGTGGCTCTTCAATCGTCATTCCGAAAGATGCACTCTCATAAATCTCTTGAGTAGTTCTTTCAGGATATGAACTCCCGTCCCTGCCCGTTATGCTCTCACGGGAAAGATGAGGCATTAATCCTGAATCTGAATCATCGTCACCATACCCCGCTTCACCGGACTCATCCCTTGTGAATTCGGGCCTCTCCTCAGCTTCAGGGCGAAGTGCCTGCTCAACAGCTTCCCTTCCTGCCATCTGAGTGTGCACACCGGGCCGCTGAAATCCAGGCTGCCTGTTGACCACAGGACGTGCCTGGTCTCCCCGGCCTGACGCGTAGGGATCAGGAGCCGGGGATGGCTCTTCCAAGGCTTCCGTTAACCTGGACGGCTCAGGGGTTTCGTCCTCCTCATCGACGAAACTGCTGAGTTTCGTAAAACTGATCGTCTTCCTCTCCGTGGATGTAGAAGGCATCGGAGATCCGGTCTCATCAATTCTTGTTAATATCTTTTCGAGTGACTGCGCCGGCACTTCCCGTGGATCGATAAATGAAACAAGGAGCGAAGTAAGATTCTGATACTCACCCAGTTCCTGCCATGCAAAGTCATCACTCGACTCGATGGCGTGGACTGTTTCGATGAACTCCTCCTTGTCGAGTGCTCCCAGCGCAAATGCCTGGATCAGATTTTCATATTTCTTTTTCTCTTCCGTCATCATCCTTCACCATGCAGTAGGTTGTCTCTTAGTGAACTTAAGGCGATCCTGATCTTTGAGTTGACGGTCTGGATCGGAATGTTCAGGTTCTTGCTGATCTCAGACTGGGTGAAGCCATAATACATCCCGAGATAGATCACGTGCTGCTGGGCCTCTGTCAGATTCATCAATGCCTTTTCGATGCTGCCGCTGATATTCATGGCCATTTCCAGATCAAGGGGGTCTATCTGCTTCGAGAGATGAGGAATGATTATATAGTTCTCGTAGTCGTCGGTGTATTCATCCATCTGCCCGGGATTCCACTGACGCCGTTTGGTATCAATCGCTTTATTGCGGGCGAGTGTTATGATCCAGCAGTACGCGTTCTGTGAATTCACGTCATACCGGTTAGCTTTGTTCCAGATTATCAGGAATATTTCCTCAAATGTGGTGTCCGCGACTGCTTCATCCTCGATTATCTTGGTCACAAGTGCATATAGAAGTTTTGAGTAGCGGCGGAACAGATCCCTGAATGCATCCAGGTCCCGCTTGGCTATTCGTAACAGAAGTTCATGATCGCTCATTTGATTCCGGAAATTATTGATCAGTTCTGATCGTTAATGATTATTTTTTCCAATACTAATTCACAAATTTACCAATTTTGATACCGTTGTCAACACTTATTTGCGACTAATGAAACTTATTTTAACACCTTTTAAAGGCCGGTCGGAGCACGAATTAACTTTCACTATTCATACTGATGGCACAAAGCTGATCTGTGACTATCATTTAGCGGGGGATATCGAACAACTTTCACTTGCATTCGATGGTGGTGGAGCACGGAAATTGTATCTCTGGCTCGATACCTGTTTCGAACTTTTTATCAAACCTGATACCGGAGGCAGATATTACGAATTCAACTTCGCCTCGAATGGTGACTGGAATGTCTTCAGATTTGATGAGTACCGGGGACCACTCGCCGAGTCTGATGACTTTACTGCGTGCTCCCGAATCATCGGGATCACACGGGAGCATCTTCATTTAAGAGCGGAAATATCACCGGCGGATCACGTGCTCCGGGGTAAAATTAACTTCCTCCCCGCGGTGGTCCTCAAGTTAAAGACGGGAGAGGAGTTTTTTCTGGCCTCTCATCATTCTTCCCCTGAACCTGATTTCCATGACCACACTACCTATAAAAACGGACTCGAATTTTAAGAACTATATATTAAAGTAAAACTTTACAGGGAGCATTATAAAAATCTTTTTACAAATTAGATATCATAGTTAATATGATGCACTACTTTAATATTTATTTAAAATAAATTAGCCACAATCCTGCTAATTGACCAATTCCTCAAATGACTAAGCCCCTCTCAGAAAAGCTCACTTTCCCCTAATCCTGTTAATCCTTTAATCCTGTTGATCCTGATCAAAAAAAAGGCCGCCCTTTTGGGGCAGCCTTTTCAATTCAGTTGTGCGGAGGATCAGCTCAGGTCGGCAAGGATCGCTTCAAGTTTGGCGAGGCTTTCTTCCCAGTCGCGTTTCTTGTTCCTCTCCCTCTCGATGATATCTGCGGGAGCACGGGACACAAACTCTTCATTGGAGAGTTTCTTATCGAGACCCATAAGTCCACCCTTAAGCCTTTCGATCTCCTTCTCGAGTCTGTTTCTCTCGACATCAATATCGATCAGACCTTCAAGCGGTACGAATATTTCGCAGTCTTTAATGACCGCTGAGGCGCTTTTAGCGGGCTTTTGAATGTCAACTCCGGATGTTATCTCCTCCACTCTCGCAAGTTTCTTGATAAGGTCGCCATAGAGGGGATCGTAGACACCTGTTTTAAGGTGAAGCTTTACATTCTTTGAGGGAGCGATCTTCATTTCTCCACGGATATTCCTTACCGCGGTGATCAACTCCTGCAGGAATTCCATCTGCTTCTCCCTCTGTGAGTCAATCTTGGCAGCGTTGGCTTCAGGGAAAGCGGCTATTGAAATCGACTCAGCATCACTTCTCGGCTTGATCAGGTGCCAGAGTTCCTCAGAGATGAACGGCATGAAAGGATGAAGCATCCTGAGTATCTTATCGAACAGCCCAACCGCCTTCTGAGCTGCATCCATCTTCACAACTGGATCGTCGCTGTAGAAACGGTTCTTGATCAGCTCGATGTACCAGTCACAGAAATCCGACCATATGAAAGCATAGATCAGTTTTGACGAATTGGTGAGTTCAAAATCATCAAGGGCTTTGTTGAGTTCAGCAACGGTTGAGTTCAACCTTGAATCGATCCAATGGTCAACGAAGTCTTCTGTAGCCGGTTTGTAATTCTCATCATACACGAAACCTTCCGGTGTGTTCATGAGTATGAATCTGCCTGCGTTCCATATTTTGTTGGCAAAGTTTCTGCCGATCTCACACTTGTCTTCACTGAATCTTACATCCTGTCCCAGCGGAGCGAGGAACATCATCGTGAACCTGAGAGCGTCAGCACCATACTTGTCGATAACATCCAGTGGATCAGGTGAATTACCGAGTGACTTGCTCATCTTCCTGCCCAGATCGTCACGGATAACGCTGGTGAAGTAAACATGCTTGAAGGGTATTTTACCCTGGAAGTAGTAACCAGCCATTATCATTCTGGCAACCCAGAAGAATATAATGTCGGGTGCTGTAACAAGGGTATCGGTCGGATAGTAGTACTCCTGCTCTTCTTCAGTCATGAACACATCATGCGCCCAGAGCCAGCTGGATGCCCAGGTATCGAGAACATCGTTGTCCTGAATCCAGTTTTCCGGATCAGCAGGTGGATTGACATCGCAGTAAATTTCCCTGGTGTCTTTGTGGTACCAGACAGGTATCCTGTGTCCCCACCAGAGCTGACGTGAGATACACCAGTCTTTAATGTTCGCCATCCAGTGCTCGTAGGTTTTCACCCAATGAGGAGGATAGAAGTTTATCTCACCTTCTGAAACGGCTTTAAGCGCCGGCTTTGCAAGATCATCCATCTTCATGAACCACTGTTCCGACATATACGGTTCAACCTGAACATGGCCCCTCTGAGAGAAACCGATATTGGTTGTGTAATCTTCACTCTTCACCAGGTAACCCTGCTCTTCAAGCATCTTCATCGCCTTCTTGCGGGCTTCGTACCTGTCGAGACCCCAAAATTCTTTGGGTGCGTTCTCATTAAGTGTGGCATCCGGATGGAGGATATTGATAAGCTGAAGATTATGGCGGAGCCCCACTTCATAGTCGTTCACATCGTGAGCGGGGGTCATCTTAACCGCGCCGGTTCCGAATGATGAATCGACATATTCATCCGCGATGATCTCGATCTCCCTGCCAGTGAGGGGGAGGATAACTTTCTTTCCGATCATCGAAGTGTAACGCTCATCGTTCGGGTTCACTGCAACAGCGGTATCACCGAACATCGTTTCAGGACGGGTAGTGGCAACCACTACTTCACCTGAGCCATCTGCCATGGGATAGCGGATGTGAACAAGCTTAATGTTCATAGTCTGGTAGTAAACCTCTTCGTCAGAGATGGCGCTTTGGGTTTTTGGATCCCAGTTAACCATTCTGTATCCGCGGTAGATCAGCCCGTCTTTGTAAAGCTTAACGAACGATTCGATCACCTTGTCATAATAATGATCATCCATCGTAAAGCGGAGCCTCTCCCAGTCACAACTGATGCCAAGCTTTTTCAGCTGACTTATAATTATGCCGCCGTACTTGTCCTTCCAGATGTGGCAATGCTTCAGAAACTCTTCACGGCCGATCTCCTTCTTGCCGATCCCCTGCTCAGCGAGGTGGTGCACCACTTTGGCTTCGGTGGCAATCGAGGCATGGTCGGTTCCCGGAACCCAGCAGGCGTTAAAGCCCTGCATCCTCTTGTGCCTTATCAGGATATCCTGAATGGTGTTGTTCAGCACATGGCCAAGGTGAAGCATGCCTGTGATGTTCGGGGGTGGAATTACGATCGTGTAAGGGGTTTTGGTTTCGTCAACTTCTGAGCGGAAAAGCTTGTGGTCTTGCCAGTATTTATACCATTTGGCTTCGACCGGGGATGAGCTGTACGCTTTGTCAATTTCTATCATCTACTGTCCGGAATTAAAAAAAATATAGCTTTAAATATACGACGAATTGGAGGAATTGCAGGGATCTGGTGCGGGGCTGTATTGAAACTCAGTTCCTCTTCAGGAAATCACGAACGATCGCGAGATATTCCTCCTCTTTTTCGGCATGATGCATGTGTGAGGAACCGGGGATGACCCTGAATTCCGATCCGGGCAACTGTTTGCTGTACCACTCTGTGGTCAGAGGTGTGGCTTCATCAAATTCGCCACAGATAAAAATTGAAGCTATTTTGATCTTGTGGAGTTCTTCCGCGAGTTCAAGGTTTTTGAGCGTCCCTGTAGCTTTAAACTCACTCGGTCCCCACATATGGTTGTAAACGCCCACTCCCATCTTTGAGAATGCTTCATTCACATAGTCAGGCCATGGCTCAAGCATGCAGAGGTGCCGCTTGTAGTACTCTCCCATCGCCGACTGATATTCAATGCTTGAGTAATTCCCTGTTGCATCGGCTTCAGCGACCGCCTGCCGCATCTCTTCGGGGAGTTTTTTCAGGTAGGCTTCCTGATCCGCGATCCATCTGGAAACGCTGAGGCAGGGCGCGTCGAAAATTGCCGACTTTACCCCTGTGCCTCTTCCATCTATCAGGTACGATGCAAGAAGTGCCGTTCCCCACGACTGACCAAGTATAACAACCTCAGTCAGGCCGAGGGCTTTCCTGACGGAATCAATCTCATCCATGAAGCGTTCCATGCGCCAGAGTGAGGTGTCCTCCGGTGAGTCAGAATTTCCGCAGCCAAGCTGGTCGTAGAAGATCACCGGCCTCTCATCCGCCAGTTTCTCAAGCGGTTTCATGTAGTCGTGCGGCGCGCCCGGTCCGCCGTGCAGACACAAAAGGGGCGTTCCGGGTTTATCCATACTGATGGCTTTATACCATATTCTTCCACCTTTGACCGGAATAAATCCGGATCTCTCACTTTGAGGAAATGCCGTAAATGACATAAAAACCACCGGGATTATGAATGACACTAAACTCTTTAACACAAATGATTCCTGTTTTAGCTTACAGAGAATTACCTGACGATCTCCGTCAGTCGCTCTCTCACCTTGTAGTTAGGCGAAAGGAGATCGATTTCACCGCCGGCCAGCAATTGGAAGAGGAAGTGGTCACCTTCCCTCATCACAACTCCAAGTTCCTCCGAGTACCAAACTTCTCCGGTATATGTCAGGTTGATTGGTCCTGTACCGAGGTCAGGTACTGTGATCTTCAGCTCATATTTCACTATTTCGGCATTCACACGGGACATAAGCCCCCACACATCATAAGAGTATGCCGCGCTTCCAACATAACTTGCTGTGACACTGATCAGGGGAACAATGGCTACATTGAACTTGAATGCCGACCATGTCTGTCCGGGAAAGAAAGGCAATGCCATGGCGATCACTTCCCTGTCGATCTGCACAAACGGTTTCAGCGTGTCGGGGATCAGAGCGCTGGTACCTGAAGTATCAATATAGTAGTAGAGACCCCGGTCGGTTTTCCTTACCTTGGGTCTTTGGGTTACTATGTCACCCCCGGAATAGGTTGTAACCTCAGTCTGGTTGTAGTATGGGGTGCCCGCAACCACCACTTCTGGACCGTAGCTTATTGTTTTATTACCAATGTTAAAATAGGCGTTGGTCGCGGAGACCGAATCAACCGAGTATTTATAAACAGTATTGTTCGGCAACGGGAAGTAATTCTTAACCGGCTGAACGGGCTCGGGAGCCACCGTCTCTTTGCACGAAGTGAAACCCAACCCTGATACCACCAATATTATAAGCAATAAACCTTTTCTCATTTTTCTTTCCATAATTCGAGCGCGTCTTTCATTTTTTCAATAGCTTTGTACCTGTGACTCAATTTGTTCTTTACCGCCGGATCCAGTTCCGCCATCGTTTCGGAGTACCCCGCGGGAACGAAGAGTGGATCATAACCGAAGCCCTTTATACCCCGTGGTTCGGTGATCAACTCCCCTTCGCACTCCCCGTGTGTGGTTATAAGATCGTTACCGTCATAAAACGCCATCACGCATACATAACGGGCAGTGTATGGTGGATCGAACCCCGCTATTTCGTGAAGCACCTTACGGTTGTTATCGTCGTAGGCGGCATCCTCGCCGGCGTAACGGGCGGAGTAAATTCCGGGCCGCCCGTCGAGGCAATCAACAACCAGCCCTGAATCATCCGCCAACGCGGGAATACCCGTCAGTTTGAACGACTCTTTAGCTTTAATAATCGCGTTTTCCTCGAATGTAGTTCCCGTTTCGGGAATTTCAGGGTATGAGCGGATCTGGTCGGCGGGTATCAGTTCGAAACTCTCACTTCCGAGAATTGCTCTTATCTCATACATCTTTCCACGGTTCATCGTGGCTACAAGTATTTTTTTTCGCTGCGGCATTGCCCGCTCCGGTAAATTAATTGCAAAATATCGGTAATTTATCGCCTGAACTACAACCTTTTTCTTAACCCTTAAGTCTAACCGGACAGGTAAACGGAATAAAATGGCTCAAGACGGTTACAATTTAATTGAAATGGCGGCTAAAGGCGATCGATCTGCCTTTGAATCGCTGGTTAAAAAGTATGACAGAAAAGTCATCTCTTTAGCCCTGAAATATACCCGCTCTGAAGAAGACGCGAAAGACATTTATCAGGAAGTATTTCTGAGAGTATGGAAAAGTCTTCCGGGTTTCGGTTTTAAGAGCGAGTTTTCAACCTGGCTATTCAGGATCGCCACCAATGTCTGTCTGACATATGTTGACAGGGCGAAAAAACACAGGAGCGAGGATGTGCTGGAGAA
>RHKR01000575.1 GCA_008363265.1 Chlorobiota bacterium | reverse complement strand
TTCAGCACTAACAGGCTTGATCTAAATCTCAGATCTTACCGTTTCATTTTAATAATCCTTCTTGCCGCGTTCATTAATTCGTCCACTTTCGCCCTGGTAACAAATTTCGACCTGAATAATAATCTTCTCAGACTTATTTTTGAACAGGGAATTACTCCCGCTCTCTACACCGGATTCATAAGTGCAATATGGATCTTCGCAACTCCAACAAAAAAAGGTGACTGGCTGGAATGACACAACTTTCTACAACAAGAAAGACTGTGCTCGCCGCGATAATACTTGGGTTGTTTCTGGTTTACGGTTTAAAACTATTTCAGATGCAAATAGTTTTCAACACTAAATTCGAAGACAAATCGACCGACAACAGTATTAAATCGATCGAGCAGATGCCCCTCCGCGGTGTCCTTTACGACCGTAATCAGAAATTATTGGTCGAGAACATCCCTTCGTACACCGTAAGGATAACCCCCGCGGAGTACGATACCACAAAAAATTCGATGCTCGAGGCACTTCTTGAACTGCCGAAGGATACAATTGCCCGGATTCTTAAAAAACACAAGAAATACGGCAAATATCAGGCGATAAAGATCAAGAAGGGTGCCGGTTTCGAGCAGATCGGATGGCTTGAAGAGAACTCTGAGCGGTTCCCGGGCGTCGACTATATCATCGAGATCAAGCGGGGTTACACGGGGGCTTTCTCCGCGGCTCACGTTCTCGGTTATCTGAAGGAAACCACCGAAGGTGACCTGAAGAAAGACAGTTTCTACACCCTCGGCGACAACATCGGGATGAACGGCATCGAAAAGAGCTACGAGAAGTACCTCCGTGGTGAAAAGGGTTACAACTACATCCTCGTGAATGCCGCCCGTAAAAAGATCGGTCGTTACAAAGACGGTTCCGCAGACAGGTCATCCAAAAAGGGTAAAGACCTCGTTCTCTCGCTCGATTCAGCAGCGCAGGCCACCGCTGAAGCGGTAATGAGGGGGAGAAGTGGTGCCATTGTTGCGATCGAGCCCTCTTCAGGCGAGATTCTGGCATTCAGCAGCGCGCCCGACTACGATCTCAGCAAGTTTTCCGATATAACCCCGGCCGACTACATGCGCGGGCTGATCTCAAATCCGTTGAGGCCGCAGTTCAACCGGGCCACCATGTCGACCCACTCACCCGGCTCCACATTCAAGGTTTTGGTATCGCTGGCGGCACTTGAACTTGGTATCATCAACCAGAACAGCACCATTTACTGTCCCGGATCCTACACCTATGGTAACCGTACCTTTAAGTGTCACGGTTCACACGGCGCAACCACTGTTTACAGGGCGCTTGAGGGGTCGTGCAACGTCTTTTTCTACAAACTTATCTTCGATATCGGAGTTGACAGGCTCAACGAATTCGCGAAGAAATTCCGTGTGGGTACCAAAACAGGAGTTGATCTCCTCGAGGAATCGAAAGGTTTGATCCCCTCAACTGAATACTATGAAAAGGTTTACGGGAAATCGTGGCCCAAAGGTATACTCGTAAGCGTTGGTATCGGGCAGGGAGAGGTAAGCATGACGCCACTTCAACTTGCGCTGATGACCGCGCTGATCGCGAACAACGGAAAAACATTCGTGCCCCATCTTGTGAAGGGCTACCTTGATGAGAAGAGGAAGTTCATCCCTTTCCAGTTTGAAGAGATAAATACAGGGGTAAACCCGCGGAACGTGGCCATAATCAAGAAGGGGATGTGGCTCGTGGTTAACGGCGGCGGCGGTACCGCGAAGAACATCAGGACGAACGAAGTGGTGATCGCCGGAAAGACCGGAACGGTGCAGAACGTCCATGGAAGAAACCACTCGCTGTT
>RHKR01000574.1 GCA_008363265.1 Chlorobiota bacterium | reverse complement strand
ACCGGTAATTGAGTACAACGAGCTCTACAACAACAACTCGCAGAATACGAGCTCGAAAAACCATATCACATTCGGCGCTCAGAATATTAACTCACCGACCATCAGATACAACAAGATCTACGGTGGATCGTACAACAGAACGGGTGGCATAAGCATCTCAGGCCTCTTTACAGGAAGTGGTTCAAACTCGGAGATTGCTTACAACGAAATTTATAATAACAGCTTCGGAATTTCTTTGCAAGGACTAGGAATTCTATGCTATGTCCACAATAATCTGATTTACAACAACAATATCAACACAGATCCAAACACTACCGGAAGCGGAATCAGCATCAGCGGTAACGGCACCAACTCACCGATCGTTTCAAGAAACACCATTTATGGAAACCTCTGGGGTATCACAGTCTATAACGGATCAAGCATCGCTGCCGGTCCGCAGCCATCACTTGGTAACCTTACAAATGCCGACACTTCCGATGACGGATACAACAAGATCTATGGAAATCACCAGCAAGGCGTGATCTTCGATCTTTTCAACAACTGCACCAACGATATCTGGGCTCAGAACAACGACTGGGGCGTCTACGATTCAGCCGCTATCGAGGGCCACATCACCCACAAAGTTGACGATCCGGCCCGTGGATGGATTTTCTTCAACCCGTTCCTCGATTCATCCCTCGTGCCTGTAGAACTCGCTTCATTCACGGCGAATGCTTCAGGTGCTGAAGTGGTGCTCGACTGGGCAACTGCTTCCGAGCTTAACAACGCCGGCTTCTCGATCGAGAGAAGAGGCGAGAACGAATCTTCCTGGAAAGAGATCGGCTTTGTTAAAGGTAACGGTACTACCACGCTTACCAACAGCTACTCGTTTACCGACAGACCTGCCAGAGGCGGCATCTACGCTTACAGACTTCGTCAGACAGACCACGACGGAACATCGAGCCTCTCCAAGGTGGTATTTGTTGAGTTCAGCGGCATTATCAGTTCACACGAATTGAACCAGAACTTCCCGAACCCCTTCAACCCCGAAACGGTGATCAGATATACCGTCGGTGGCAGCGATGCAGTGAGAGTTGCACTTCGTGTCTATGACATGACCGGTGCCGAAGTGGCTACACTTCTTGAAGCAGTTCAGGATCCCGGAAATTACGAAGTTAAATTCAACCCGGCAGCTCAGGGCATCAGCCTCAGCTCGGGTATTTACCTTTATGAAATCACAATAAATTCTACAACTATAACCAAGAAGTTCGTTATTAATAAATAAGCGGACAGGAATCAAAAATGGCTAAAGTATTACTCAGAAGGATCGAAGAGAGACGCCTTAAAACCGGACACCAATGGGTTTTCAGCAATGAGATACAGGATGTCCAGGGTAATCCAGAGAACGGAGCGCTCGTCGATGTGTATTACTCAGGCGGGCAGTATCTCGGAACAGGGTTCTACAACAAACATTCATTATTTGCGGTCAGAATTCTGGACAGAAGACCCATCCCCGACCTCAGGATGCTCTTTGTTGAAAGAATTTTTTCTGCCTTGGGCCTAAGGGAGAAAGTTTATCCCAACAGAAGATCATACCGTATGGTTTTCAGTGAAAGCGATTTTTTACCCGGCCTCATTATCGACAAGTATAACGACACCTATGTCCTTCAGGTTAATACTGTCGGGATGGAAAGAAATCTCGACCTGATCGTTGATGTGCTGAAAAGAAACCTTAACGCGGAAAACATCTTCACGCGGAACTCCCCTTATTTCAGACAACTGGAAGGCCTCGAGTTCACTGATGAGATACTTCTGGGTGATGATGAAACCCAGCAGATCGACGACGGTAAAGTGAAGTATC
>RHKR01000048.1 GCA_008363265.1 Chlorobiota bacterium | reverse complement strand
TGAGTGTTAAGGTCTTTCTTCGGGGTTAAAAATGAGCGCAGCATAAACGCACCGGGAGCCGATCCGCTCCACTCGCCTTCCAGCTCGAGCACGGCGACAGCACATGTAGGCATCTCGGGCACGGTCTGGTAGTTCCCTGTTATCATCGACAGAAAGTAAGTTATTCCCGGGTTGTGGGATACAAGGAAAACCGTGTTTTTTTCTCCGGGGAGCAGACGGGTCACTTCGAGCATCTTTGCGGCTGAAGCCATATAGAGGTCGCTCGTGAATTGAATGCCTCCTGCATGATACCCAAGACCGGTGGCAACAGCTTCCGCGGTCATCTTTGCCCTTAAAGCCGTACTCGAAACGATGAGATCAGGGATTATTCCAAGACCTTTCAGCAGTTTGCCCATCGCTGGCGCATCCCGCTCACCCCTCCTGTTCAGGGGCCTGTCGTGATCATGGAGCGAGGGATCGTCCCAGTCGGATTTCGCGTGTCTTAAAAGTATAAGTTTCTTCATTCAATTCTATCCTGTTATAATTGCAACGGCGAATGAGATCACCGAGATGAGGAGACCAAGTCCGAACACATCATATGAGTATCTGATGTATTTATATTTTTTCTCAAGCACGGTACCGAGATAATAAACGTCCCTGATCATACTGCCATAAAGATATTCGGCATCCATCATAAGCTTTTCCATTCCATACGTGTAATCTTCGATCGACATGTTATGGAAATTTCCGAAGAAGAGGAGATTCCCCCTTTTATTCTCTATGTCGTCTCTGGAGACCACGCCCCCGGTCACATTCGGGCGGCTGCTGAGGATTGCGAAGGCAAGCGAAACCATGCAAACCGTGATGATTATTATGGTTGGAGCGATAAGATGGGGAAATGCAGGCAGCCTTCCGACAAGTGTGCTTATCAGAATGGAGATAAGGATCGAGTTCACCGAGATCATCATGTTCGCTTTCCTGTCGGCATTCGCGCTCAGGTCGATATGCGTGCGGGTGATGTTTCTGAAAAGGGTCTCAACTCCCCGCGCGGTGCTTTTCTGCTCGAGCGGATTGATCCTTACCCTGTGCTCCTGACCATCTCCGGGAAAACCGTCAAGTATCCTGCCCGCAACCCCGGCGATACCCTTGGTGGCATTCTGGGAGGTCTTAACAGCAGCTGCAGCTGCCTCCTCAAGTTTTTTTGCGGCCTCACTTGCCATCAGTTCTTTCAGCAGGGCCTGCTGCTTTTTCAGATTCCTCTCTTTTCCGGGTCCAAACTTCTCTTTGGCATACTTTGTATGAAAGACCGTTTCCTTCAGAAACTTGATATTTTCCTTCGTCCATTCTAAATCCGGAACCGGTACCCCTCTTATCCACTCCACTTCTTTTTTCAGCAGACCGGCCCGCTTTTTATACCCCTTCTTGCCGGTATGAAGGATATCCGCATCCCTGAGTATCGATTCGGCAGTGTTTTGAGGTTTCACCCCGTGCGAGGTGGCTATAATAAGAGACTCTACAGCAGTGATCCGTTCTTCAGGAAAATGCTCTCTTTTCAGGAACTCCCTTGCCATCCGGCAACTCTCCTCTTCATGACCCTCAATTTTTACCGTATAACCGGTATCGTGGAAGAGCGCGGCGAGGATTACATTTTCACTGATCGAATCCTCAATTTTGATGCTCTCCAGTAACAGTGAGCAATTAGCGGTCACTTCGAGTGTATGGTCGAGATTGTGATAAACCATCGCGGGATCGAGCCGTTCGGGGAGTATCTCCCTGACGAATGCTTCTGCTTTTGTTGTAATTTCAGTGATCATGACTGATGCAGTTTGAATTAAAAAAAATCAGTACCACCTCGTAAGAGGCGGGAAGTTCCCCTTACCCTCAGTGTTTCTCAACACAAAGTGGTAAAGGTTGATCATATTGGCGTAAAACCCGTAAGCCATAAGAGCCATGCTCAGACGGTAAACCCGGAACATCACTTCTCCCGTTACAGCTGCTATCTCAGAGTGCCGGGCCTCCATCCGTTTCAGCCAGTGACGGGCGGTCAGTTCGTAGTGCTGACGAAGGTCTTCAACGTCATAAACCTCGAAACCCGCGGTTTCGGCGATCTTCAGGTATTCCCCGATGGGAGAAAGATCATAGTCGGGCATGAAATACTTCGGGGCGAAAACCGGTCCGCGGTACTTCCCCCTGGCGGCGTTGTTGGTGACCCCGAGTTGGAACGAAAGCCCCCCCGGCTTCAGAAGGTCTTTTATTGTCCTGAAGTACTCAGGAAGTGAAGTGTAGCCAATGTGATGAAGCATCTCAACGGACGATATCCTGTCATATCTTTCACCCTTGAGGGTTCTGATATCCCTGACCTCAACCCTGCACTGGTCTTCAAGTCCGAGCTCTTTTATCCTTCTGTTGGCATGTGCGGCCTGATTCCTGCTAAGAGTTACCCCGGTGGCATCCACTCCGTATTTTCTCGCGGCGTGTATCACGAGCGCCCCCCATCCGCAACCGGCATCAAGAAGCCTTTCACCCGGTTTCAGGTCGAGCTTCGCGCATATATAGTCGAGTTTGTCGAGCTGAGCCTGCTCAAGCGGGGTTTCCCTCGTCTTGAAGTAAGCGCAGGAATATATCATATCGGGGTCGAGCCAGAGGCGGTAAAGATCATCTGACATGTCGTAGTGGTACGAAACGGCTTCGCTGTCACGCCGGACCGAGTGTAACTCACCGGAGAGTTTCTTTTGAAAGCCTTTGTCCTTCTTCCTTGGAGAGCGGGGTAATTTAAGCACTTCCACGAGGAGTTTTAACAGTTCACCTTTTCCTCTTTTGACCGCGGCGAGTTCATAGGCGGTTTCAAACACAGCAAACATATCCCCCTCGATATCAAACTCATCGAAAAGATAGGCTTCTGTCGCGTTAAGCTCAGAAGGAGGGAACAGCGTATTTCTTATCGAGCCCGGTGACTTCAGGGAAAGCGTAAAACCCGGCTCACAACCATCGGGGACCAAACATTCCTCACCGTCCCAGAATCTGACCTTGAATCCGTTCTTAAGGCCCGTGCCTGCCGTGAGGGAGATAACCTTTTTGATCTTATCTTTCGGGTCCATTATCGCTTCTCCACTCTGAAGTGCAGCCCGTTCGCTGCTTTCATTATGATACCCGGATCGGGCTTCGGAGGCATTTCACCCGCGTATACAAATCTGAATTCAGGTGTAAGTTTCGACAGGATCAGCTCCATTTCAAACATGGCAAGGCGGCGGCCTGTGCAGATGTGCGGCCCCTGCCCGAATGGAATATAATGAAAGTGGTTAACCTCGGGCTGGTCTTCACCAAGGAATCTCTCAGGAATAAACTCTTCCGGCTTCTCCCAGTATTTGGGTGTCCTGTGAAGAAGATACGGCGAGATCATCAGGTAAGATCTCGCAGGAAAGTACAGCCCCTCGATCTCCTCACCTTCGGTAACGATCCGGTAAAATGCCCACGCGGGGGGATAAAGCCTGAGGGCCTCGTTTATGGTGCTCCTCAGAAAACTGTTACCCGGTTTATGGTGCGAAGGGGTGTCGTCGTCAGGTGTTTCGGTTTCATTCCCGCGTGAAAGTATCTTTTCATCCGTTCCGGGATGTGTCGAGATCAGAAACTGGGTCCATGAGAGACCTTCGGCAACGGTGTCAAATCCTGCGAAGAGGAACGTCATTATTTCATCCCGGATCTGCCGGTCGTCGATCTCCCCTTTTTCCTTTAACTCCTTTAGTATCACCGTGAGAGAGCCGGGTTCAAGTTCACCAGACATGATCTTTCCGAAGAAATCAGAGACGAGGTCTTCGAGATATGCAAGCGACCCTGTATACCAGGCAGGCGGCTCCGGCTTTTTCCCAACAAGACGTTTCAGACCCGATTTCACATTCCGGATCAACTCCCCTCTAATGCTTGTGTAGTCGAGAACACGGTCAAGATTTTCGATAACGGCAACGGGATCATACTTCAGACCGGGAGCAAACATCTCACGCACAAGAATCCCGAGCATGAGAATCTTGAACTCCTTCTGAAGGTCGATCACCTCCCCGGCGGCCGCCACTTCCCTGAGCCTTATGAGGTATTTGGCGGTTTCATCCTCTATTATCCGGCTGAAGCCTGCAAAATTGCGGGTATGAAACGCGGGTGTGATGCTCTTCTGCTGCTTGACCCAAAGATCGTGGTCGCTGGTAAAGAGCCCCTGCCCGAGAAGTGGGAAAATCCCCTTCAGCGAGATGCCCCTGGGGTGATTTCTGTAGTTGTTCTTGAGGATATGCTTGATGATCGGGGGATCGTTGACGAGAAAAAGGACGTATTTGCCGAAACTGAACGGGATCACCTTCCGGCCATCCGCGACTATCCGGGTAAGTGTGGCCAGTGGGTCAGTATAAAGCCCCGGGAGTATTTTTAAGAATCCGGCATTTCGGTAACCGGGAAGATCGTTTATGTTCATTTTAGAAGGACCATTTTCCGGACGATCGACTCTTTTTTGTTCGACTGCCCGGTTATTTCGAGTCGGTAAAAGTAGATCCCGGAAGGTATTCCCTCAGACTGAAAGCTGAAGAGGTGGTTTCCGGCATCAAAATTTCCTGCTGCTATCTCTCTCACTTCACGCCCCCTCATGTCGTATATTGTGAGTTTGATGGTCGCCGCCTCAGAGAGTTCAACCGGGATCTCTGTAACGGGATTAAATGGATTCGGGTAATTCTGCCCCAATGCATGATTCGCGGGCAACGCGGGTGATCCGCCGTCTTCAATACCGACCGTAGTGCGGGAATACTTCGCGAAATACCCCAGCCTTCCGGCAGTGTACCCGGTTACAGAATCGGTAAATTGTATATCGTAAACCACACCGCTGTCGGGTGAGGGCACCTCGGTCCAGTTTTGCCCCACGTCCGTGCTGTAGATGAATTTTTCGGCAAAACCGAGGGCGGTCCACACTTCGGTTGCATTCCGGAATGAAAGACCAAAAGGTACACCGAAAATATCAAGGCTCCTGTAATCCCACGTCAGGCCGCTGTCTGTCGATCGCACCACCGCGGTTCCGTATTCGAAATCGCCACCAATTCCGAGCAGATTTAGTGAATCGAAAACTATGATCCCCTTGATCGGTTCGGGACCCACACCGTGCGATTTCCAATACTGTCCACCATCGGTCGTTCGCCAGATAACCCCCGCAATGTCAATATGCCCGCCGAAGGCGAACGCGAGTGAATCTGTATAAAAAGAAAAGCCGAGCACAGGGAAATTTGTGAACTCCGCTGTGTCGTTGAGTGCCGGGTACCATTCACTGCCGCCATCGGTGGTGTACGCAATTTTACCTTCAAGCCCGCTCGTCCAACCATTCAGCGAATCAAGGAAATGCAGGGCGAGCATGTAGGCCTCGTCCTCCCTGTAACGGCTTTCCACCCAGGAGTCACCTCCGTTGGTGGTCTTGAAAAAGAGTGTGCCGAAAGGAGGAGTTTCAAAATCGATACCGACAGCAAAACCTGTGGTTTTACTCGTAAAAGTTATATCAGAAACGGTCAAATTACGTGAAACCGAAATATCCTGCCAGGAGTGACCGCCATCTGTAGTCTTGAGCACCAGGCCTGAATCACCCGCTGCGAAACCATAAAGGCTGTCACGGAAATCGATCGAGTAAACGGTTTTTGTCGTGGGTAAAGGAAGAACGGTCCAGGTGAAATTCTGGGAAAAGAGAGTGCAGGTAAAAAACAGAACCGGTATGAGTAATTTCAAATTTCTGATCCGATAAATTGGAAACGAAAACTAAAATTTACTCAAACCGGTGGAAAAAATCAGTATTTAAATATCAGCCTACGCGTTCGATCACGGCTTCAACAAAACGTTTAACGGATTTTTCGTTCTGAGCGAAGTAGAGTCTCGGTTCGAACATCTCGAGTTCGATCAGTTTGAACTCATCATTCGACATGATACCGTCAACACGGGAATAGAGCGTATCGAAACCGAGTGAATCGTTGATCTCATAAGCGATATCGATCAGATCGGCAGGGGGTTTTACGCTTTTGATAGAACCGCCGAATTCGGGTTGGGTCCTGAATTCGCCCTTCTGCGCCATCTTAAGAACGGCATGGCTGTACTCACCATTGAAGAAAACAAGTGAGTATTCACCTTCCGTCTCCACTTCCTCGATATAATCCTGGATCATAAGATCGGCGTATTCAAGGATCCGCGCCGCGACGGCATTAAAAAGTCCGGCTTCCTCTCTTGCAACAAGATGAGTCTCATAAGCACCTGCTGAAATGGCGGGTTTGATCACGACTTTTCTGAAACGCTTGCGTTCAAAAACCTCTTCAAGCTTCAAGATGCTCTTTTTGGGAATGAACATGGTGTCCGCGGTAAGCACACCCCTGCGCTGAAGCTCTTTGATGTAACTCTTGTGGATGTTCTTCTTGATCACTTCGGGTTTATTAAGTATTTTGTAGCCTGCGGCGACCGCTTTGTTCATCCAGGCAATATACTCGGCTGTTGAAAGATAGTAGTCCCACGGCGACCTGATGATGAGCAGGTCATATTCATTCGGAGGGAGGGGGCCGTCATTCCAGATAACCGGCTTGGCTATTATCTTCTTCTCTTTGAAGGCAGGAATTAAAAGTTGATCATCCTCTGTAAGTCCGGGAAACTCCCGGCAGGTAACTAATCCTAATTTTATCATTTTGCCAAACTTTTTTAGTATTATTATTAAATTAAAACGCGGTTCAAAAAATAAAAACTTTTTCGTTCATATGAAAGAAAACGGGAACATAAGTGCGCCGCGGCGCATCATGAACTTAAGAACTCATGAACTCATGAACTTAAGAACTCATGAACTTAAGTTCTTAGGTTTTTAGGTTCTTAGGTTCTTAGGTTCCTAAATCTTTATTGCGTCTTCCTGCGCCGGTGTCAGCCCGTGCATCGAGCTGAGGCTGAGCCTGATCTTCTGCTTCCAGTCCGTACCGTATTTATCAAGAATCGATTTAAATGCCACGAAATCAGGCTTGCGGAGTTTGAAATCGTATTCACCCTTCTTCTCGTTCATAACAGGGAGAATATGAAGCAGCTGATGGTGCACCAGGATATACCTCTCAGCTTCATCGAGTGCCGTCCATAGATCGAGTGATATCTCGATTATATAGTCGTAACCTGAGAAAAACTTGAACTCGGGGCTCGTTTTTAGCGTCTTGCTCGGAATCGTCTTCGAGATGTTCGGACTGACGAGAAGATATGCGACCTGCGCGGGCATGATATCGATCTTTTCAGTTGAGATCACTTTAGACGCGAGGGCTTTCAGCTCCTCAGACTCTTCATATTCCCTTTTTTTAGGCTCTTTTGATGGTTGTTCTCTGAAATCGAACATTATTATAATTCTCCTTTACTCTGAAAAAACTGATTTTACAAAATTGAACTCGTCATCGGTCAGAGGCTTGTCGGCCGCCTGAAGATTCATCTTTACCTGGGCGAGATTTCTGAAGCCGGGGATCACCGCCGCGACAGAGTCGTACTTCAGAAGATACTGGAGTGCCACCCTTGAAAGGTCCTCTCCGGTGGGACCGAACTGCTTCTTCAGTGCTTCGATCTTGGGCTCAAGCTTCGCGAGGTTCTCAGGAGAGAATCTCGGTGCGTTGGCCCGGTGATCTCCCGGTTCGAACTTCGGAGGATTGTCCTTCGAATACTTCCCGAGAAGCAATCCCTGAGCAACCGGTCCGAACGCGACGAAAGAGATGTTGTGCTCTTTCATGGTATCGGCAGTCGGTGTCCCGGGAACGAGTTTGTTATCATCCAGGGCGCTGGCTGAACTCTGGAAAGCCTCCGGTTTAACTTTCGGACCGAGCGTGGCAAATCTTTCGTGTGAATAGGCTGACTGACCGATCACTCTGATCTTCCCCTCCTCTTTCAGACGGTACATCACTTCGATCGCGTCATCGAGATAAACATCATCCTGACCAAAGTCGCCATGGTGGAAATAGTAGAGATCGATGAAATCCCTTCTTAGATTGATCAGCGACTGTTCACACTGGTGCCGGATGTGCGCCGGTTCATAAGCATGAGCAGCTGTGCCGCGGAACCAACCGATCTTCGTTGCGATGGTAACCTTGTTGGTCCTTTCACCCAGGATCTTTGCGAGCATCCTTTCGGCGCGGCCGTTACCGTAGACGTCGGCGTTGTCAAAGTGGGTAACACCGTGATCTATCGCGTAGTTGATCGCTTCGGCCACCTCATTTTCATCGACGTTGGCCCAGCCATTGGGAGTGCCGTCAACCCAGTTCAGACCACCAAGGGTCCAGCAACCCAGACTTATCTCTGATATTTCAAGATCCGACTTTCCAACCCGGCAACTTCTCATTTCAATCTCCGTAAATTTTTTAAAATCCACAACAAAGATAGATAAAGTGGTCAAATTTGCGATTTGTTTGAAATATTCGTAATTTGGTTTATTGATCTTAATAAACAACCAAAAGGAGCCAAAATGCGGAAATTCGTTACTTTTTTCGCCGTAATTCTTTTTACAGGCACTATTGTGGCACAAAATGTTTCGGTAAGCGACTATAAGGTGCCCGTTAGTACTGCAAAGATCCTCCGCCTTTCAGGAAGCTACAACTTTGCACAGAGTACCGATTCTGTGACGACACACGTGACAGCCAACAATGCCAGCGCGACGGCCCTATTCAGGTACTTCTATTCATCACTCCCTTTCGCTTATTTCGTTGATGTCGACGCTACCGGCGGAAAGAACTTCGCGGATTACAATCACGACATCTCGATCAGACCAAGCATTAGAAAATATCTCGCTGACGACAAAGACTGGTTCGGATTCGGTGCCCTCGATCTCAGGCATGCCAACACTTTCAAGCAGATCGAATCGAATCTGACAGTTGGTGGCGGTTATGGTCGTTACATCAACGCAACGGCTCTTGCCAAAGCGGTTAGAATTGAAGACCACCTGTTGAAAGAAGGTGTGATCTCGGCACGGCTCCCGAAAGAGACCATGATCAGGATCGCAAATATCATCGAAAGGGAAGCTGAATACCGTGGTGTGTTCGGTGACACCTACGAGAAAAACTGGTATGAGGATATCGAAAAAGAGATGAGAGCAACCGGTCTGCTTCAGGGTGGCACTCTCGGAGCCATTGGTATCCTGAGAACACAGCAGGTGCTTAAAGGCATCAATGAGAAAGTAAACGAGAGATATTTCGGCTGGGACCTTACTGCCGGTGTCCTCTTTAATCTTTCCACACGTGACAGATCGGACACCAGATCACCCGCTCTCTCAGTCGGCGGAAGATTCTCGAATCCGATCGGTTGGAATTCGCAGGTTAATGCCTATTTCAATGTGAACACCCCGTTTGATTCCACTTTCTTCAAGACATTCATTGCCAGCGCAGGAGCTGACTACTTCTATGAGCTCGGTAACAGGATCAATTTTATAGCGGGCTATAAGCTCAACTTCATCAAAAGCAACACGAAATTCCTCCTGATAAATGAAGACAGCTATATGGATCACAACCTGACCGCCGGTTTCATCTTCTACCTTGAGAACTACATCAACCTCGGCATCCAGGGAGGACTTTACAGAAGCGGCCTGCTGAAGACGACAGATATAACATTTGGAGTCACACTTCAGTACAACGTGTTCTGACGTAATCTTAACAAAACAAAAAAAAAGGCTGTCCGGTCAATCGGGCAGCCTTTTTTCATTTTATCAGGAAACTTTTAGCTCTTTTTTAGAAACTTCTTCCCGTCAGGGCTGAGATTCTTAAGGAACTTGGCAGGGTCTTTTTTGAATTTCGCTTCACAGCCCGGGCAGCAGAGCGCTACAAGTTTACCATCATGCTCGATAGTTGGTGAACCGGCTTCAATTGCCTCACCGCTTACCGGGCAAACGGTGTTCCAAACCTGCTTTACGGCTTTGTCACCATGCTCGTGAGCATCGCCGGCTTCGGTTGAACAGCAATCATCTGCTTTTTCTTCACCTGAGCAGCATGCTTCTTTTTTGGTTGTGTCAGCAGCTTCGTGGTGTTCTTTACCGTGCTCTTTTTTCGGCTCATTC
>RHKR01000573.1 GCA_008363265.1 Chlorobiota bacterium | reverse complement strand
AGGTAAGACTTTTCGACGGTTCATACCACGATGTCGACTCCGATGAAATATCATTCAAGGTTGCCGGTTCAATGGGCTTCCAGGTTGCTGCCAAGAAGGCGAAACCTGTAATTCTGGAGCCGGTAGTTTCAGTTGAAGTTGTATCTCCTGAAGAATATCTTGGAGATGTTATGGGTGATCTTAACTCGAGACGCGGCAGGATCGAAGGATTTTCCGCGAGAAAAGATGCTCAGGTCATCAAAGCAAAGGTACCCCTTGCTGAAATGTTCGGTTACGCGACCGTTCTCAGGTCGATGACCCAGGGACGCGCTATCTACACAATGCAGTTCTCGCACTATTCTGATGTGCCGAAATCAATAGCTGAAGAAATATCGGAAAAATCATCCGGTAGAAGATCAGCAACAACTGTCTGACAATTTAACCAAGCAGAAAATTAACAGGAGATAAGAGATGGCCAAAGAAAAATTTGACAGGTCGAAACCCCACGTCAATATTGGTACCATCGGTCACGTTGACCACGGTAAAACAACCTTAACAGCCGCCATTACAATGGCATTAGCCCACAAGGGTCTGTCAGCGGTCAGAACATTTGATTCGATCGACAACGCCCCTGAAGAAAAAGCACGCGGTATAACAATCGCAACCGCTCACGTTGAGTACTCAACAGCTAACAGACACTACGCTCACGTTGACTGTCCGGGTCACGCGGATTATGTTAAGAACATGATCACCGGTGCCGCTCAGATGGACGGTGCCATCCTCGTGGTAGCTGCAACTGACGGTCCGATGCCCCAGACCAGAGAGCACATCCTTCTTGCACGCCAGGTTGGTGTACCCCGCATGGTAGTGTTCCTGAACAAAGTTGACATGATGGAAGACGAAGAGCTTCTCGAACTCGTAGAGCTTGAGCTCAGAGAGATCCTCGAGAAGAACGAATTCTCAGGCGACACCCCGATCGTTAGAGGTTCGGCTCTTAACGCCCTCGAAGCCGGTTCAGCAGCTGCTCCGACAGATGATCCAAGATACCAGTGCATCTGGGATCTGATGGATGCTGTTGACAGCTGGATACTTCTCCCCGAAAGAAGCATCGACAAGCCATTCCTTATGCCAGTGGAAGACGTTTTCTCGATCACAGGTCGTGGAACCGTTGCTACCGGTAGAGTTGAAAGAGGCGAGATCGAGCTCGGAAAAGAAGTTGAACTCGTTGGTCTCGGTCAGCACAAGAAGACCGTTATCACCGGTATCGAAATGTTCAGGAAAGAACTTGACAAAGCTCAGGCTGGTGACAACGCCGGTATCCTGATGCGTGGTGTTGACAAGAATGAGATCGAGAGAGGTATGGTACTTGCCAAACCGGGTTCGATCACTCCTCACACCGAGTTTGATTGCCAGGTTTACGTTCTTTCAAAAGAAGAAGGTGGCCGTCACAAACCATTCTCGAACGGTTACAGACCTCAGTTCTACTTCAGAACAACTGACGTTACCGGTGTAGTCACACTCGAGAACCCGGAAGATATCGTTATGCCGGGCGACAACAGATCAATGAGAGTTAAGTTGATCTCCGAGATCGCTATGGAAGAAGGCCTCCGCTTCGCTATCCGTGAGGGTGGTAGAACTGTCGGTGCCGGAACCGTAACCAAGATCATCGAATAAGAGAATCTTTATCAAACGCAGAACGGGAGGGTATCCCTCCCGTTTTGTGTCTTAAAAACAAGGAAACCAAAAGTGGCCGGGAAGAAAATTAGAATTAAGTTAAAATCTTATGAAAAAACAGGTGAGTTTGTTGCTTGTGACTTGAATCGTAAAGTTATGTCATATGGGATTGCATTGAGTTATACGCCTACGAATCAAAATT
>RHKR01000572.1 GCA_008363265.1 Chlorobiota bacterium | reverse complement strand
TTGTGCAAAGTATCATTACATCTTAACACTATCATTTCACCCATTGATATTCCATCAAAATCTGCGAACAGTATTTTCTTAAGATAAATCCTAAGTTTATTAAATAGTATGTCGCCCGTGACAAACTGAAAGCCTTCACCCTCGTAATCGGAGTAAAAATTTATACAGACACCAGTGTCTGATTCGACATTTTCAGGGGAAATTTTTATTTGGCCTTCAGCTGGAAGGGTTTTGATCGATGGATTTGAAACCCCATACTTCATCTTTTTAACTTCCCAATGCTCAGGAATTTCCCCGATCCACTCAATGCCGGAGTCTTTCATTTTCACATTGGGGTCGAGGCCCTTGGTTACGGCGTTGTTTATTAGGGTAGCCCGTTTTTCTTTCAGGAGTTCGATCCGCCTCTGTTTTACATCAATGAGCCTGTCGATGAGTGAAGTTTTCGCGTCAAGGAATTCGACGATTTGGGATTGTTCAATTGCAGGAGGTAATGCTATCCTTATATCCCTTATAGACTTTGAGTAAATATGTACAACAATCTCACCCTTACCAACAATTGATTTTTGATGTTGTACATAATGTGAATTCACAACATAGGATAGAAAAAGGCTATTTGCAACTTGTGTCGACCTCAGTACAATAATATCACCGCCTATATAAACAGGTTCGTCTCCAAAGTACAAAACGGCCTTCCCAATATCCTCAATCGTTTCTCCTGAACCAGCAAATAAAATATCGCCCTTGAAGCCTTGAACGGACTCTTCCGCAGTAACTTTATCAATAAATGACCGTACAGAAGAAACAATCCTGTCATAAGTTGTATATATTTCTCCATACCTTATACACGGTAGTCCCTCTAATCGAACTTCATCTTTCTTAATTCCATTACCCTTATAGAAATATCCTAAGTTCGATATTCTGGTAACTTCCCAATGTTCAGGGACCTCCCCAATCCATTCCACACCCGAATCCTTATAGGCGCTGTATCTTTGCGTCATTTAATGAGCTCTTTCATCAGGTTGTCCGATTTCTTTTCCAATTCCTGGAGTTCCTTTGTGATCTCCTCGAGCGGACGGAGGGGCATGAACTTGTAGAAATACTTCGTGAAGTTTATTTCGTACCCCCTGACATCCTTCGCGCGATCCATCCAGGCATCCGGCTGGTGGGGTTTTACCTCCTTCTCGAAATACTCTTCGACAGGGGTATCGAGCGGTACGCGTTCAAAGTCCCTGAGGGATGAGTCCGGTTTAAGCGCGCCCTTTTTGTCGAAAACGGGCTGACCATTCTCTATCAGTGGTCGCTCCACCGTCACCTTTACATATCCGAAGAACGAATTAGGGTATATCTTACATATTTCAGTTTCAGTGAAATCGTTGTATGTTTTAACGATCAGATCGATCTGCTCTGCTGTGACTTCTTTCCTTTTCTTCCCGAGAGATTTTTTCATCGGTTGGTAATGATTCGCAGCATTTATCAACTGTATATGTCCCCTACGATATGGGCTTTTCTTATTGGTCACAATCCAGATGTATGTGGTAATATCTGTATTGAAGAATAGTGAATCAGGTAGCTGCACGATGCACTCGAGCATATCATTCTCGATTATCCACTTCCTGATCTCGCTTTCGCCGGAGCCCGCGTCGCCGTTGAAGAGTGGCGAGCCGTTGAAGATGATGCCGATCCGTGAACCTTTCGCCTCCATTTTCGATATCATGTGCTGCAGAAACAATAGAGAACCATCCGATATTTTAGGTATCCCGGCAAAAAACCTCCCTCTTGAGTCGCGAGCCTCATCTTTAACAAACTCTGCGTCTTTCTTCCAACTCACACCGAACGGGGGATTTGTGAGCATGTACT
>RHKR01000571.1 GCA_008363265.1 Chlorobiota bacterium | reverse complement strand
GCGCACGCTTGAAGCCTCGGATTCAGCCTCACTTCTCAGAAGATTCATTACTCTTTTCGTTAAGTACAAACTTGGTTCAAAGATATTTGTACTGGTCGACGAATATGATCATTTCACGAACGAACTTTTTTCCTTCAATCGCGGGCATTTTTCTGAAGCGGTTGCCGGGAACGGGTGGGTCAGGAAATTCTACGAAGTCATCAAACAATACATGGGCGACGGGATAATCGGCAGATTCTTTGCGACCGGTGTTACACCGGTTACACTCGATAGCATGACAAGCGGATTTAATGTTGCCAAGAATATTTCGCTCGACAGCCGGTTCAATGAAATGGCCGGATTCACGAGACTTGAACTCGAGGAACTTGTGCGAAACACTCTTTGGGAGGAGGAGAAATTCAACCTGGATCAGGTTCTTGATGATATGCGGCATTGGTTCAATGGCAGCCGTTTCTCTCCCGATGGGGAAGAGAAAATATACAACCCTCAGCTCGCGGTTAATTTCCTGTCAGATTTTTCCGCACGATTTGAGTATCCGAGAAATTTCATCGATGTTAATGTAGTTTCCGACTTTCGAAAGATATCCGGTATCCTCGCGCCACTTCCCGCAGAAAAAAGGGACAAACTGATCGAGGATGTACTTGATGATGAAATTATAAAGGACGGTTTGACCATTCAGTACAATCTTGAAAGTGATTTCTCGAGAAAAGATGCTGTCTCTCTTCTGTACTATAACGGACTTCTTTCGATAGAGGATTCATTCGCGGACCTGATGACATACACGATCCCTAACTATGTTATAAAACAGTTATATTGGGAGTATTTCCGGGCTGATCTCGAGAAGAAAAACGCCTTCACCATAGATCACAATGCCATCGGGGAGATGCTCAGAGAGATGTCGATAGATGGAGTTATTAACAGGTTGGTGAACTACATAAATGTAGTAATAGGCTCAATCTCATTCAGAGACCTACAGGGCTTCAGCGAAAAACACCTAAAAATGATTGTTATGACGATTTTCGCGGGTAACAAGCTGTTTTTTGCTTTCAGCGAGAAAGAGGTTGTTGCCGGCTATGTTGATATCCTGTTAAAACGAACCGGGTTCAATCCCGGTCGTTTTAATCATTTGATCGAACTGAAATACTTAAAAGCTGACAGCATCAATAACCTTGAAATAGTCAGGCAGGAGGGAATACTTCAGGCTTGCCGGTATCGGGACTCACTTCCAAAAGAGGAGCAGGAAAACCTCAAGACCTGGCTCATAATCTGTTCAGGCAAAAAAGTTGTTGAATATTACAGCGTTTAATTGTCTATTCTTCATCACTCAGTAAAAAATTGTTGCTTATTGCCTTGAAAGAGAACCTCTTCCCTGAAGTGGTTCTGAACACAAGCCCCTCCCGGTTGGCGGCGGGGTTGAGGGCTGATGGGCCATTTGCCATCATGAGGATATCATCTACTGACGCGGGGAGTTAGAGAGCCCAAACTGAGCGATGATCGAGATGAAGGATGAGTAGTCAAAATACTCATATTTATCGATATCGAAGGCGTCGAAGAATTTTATGGTCTGACCGCGAAGCTTGTAGATGTTCTTCTGGATACCTTCACCTATCAGTTCTCCCTGGAGGGCGATGTTCCTGCCAAGGTCGCGCAGTTTCCTTTCAATATCAAGCTCTTTAACCACCCGCCAATAAGTGTTTTCAGGATTTTCGACGAGCTCAAGGTTACGGGAGCAGATACCGAACTGCCCGTCCTTCAGATAGATCGTGATCGAGGTGCCGTCAACTTTTTCGGTGACATAGAAGAGGGAATCGCTGTATTCAGGGAGTGTGTCGATCAGATTCTGCACCCTCTCCTCATCGGTCTTACTGATAAATCCCGGAAAAGGGCCTTTAACCTCACCGGCAAGCTGCGCGGGAATTGGCGGCTCATACTTTATTACACCGAGCAAATCTGAGACATCGGTTCCGACGGGCGGCACTTCAGGAAATCCGGGGATCGCAGTTACAGGGAGCAGAAGCCCCTGACTGATGACCCCGCGCAATTTGATGGTTTTCAGGCGGAAGCCTTCGGAACCATCGGACATCTTTTTGTATGATGACTTCCGGAGGAACTCGAATTCGGGCTTTATGGGGAGGAATGAATCCACTTCGCAGTAAACCGCGGGGTCACCGGGCTTGAACTCATCCTTTTTTATGACAACTTTCCAGCCAAGAACCGAGGCGACTTCGATCCTGTCGGCCCCTTCGATCGGCTTTATATCTGAAATTATCTGAACTGTGGCGAGTTTTCTCATAGTTTCCTAACCAAAATAAATATCCCCCAAATTTAACTATTCACAGCTAATTATCAGAGGGGATTTCAGGCGCGTTCTCACAAAATTTCAGTAAGTTTGTGGACACATAATTTTTGAAATCAGGAAGATCTTATGGCACATGAAGCAATAAAACCGGCAGTAAGAACAAACAATATCACCTACGCGATCAGGGACATCCTTCTCGTGGCAGATGAAGTGGCGAAGACAGGAAAAGAACTCCTTTACCTCAACATCGGTGACCCAAATATTTACGATTTTGAACCACCGCGTCACCTGATCGAGGCGTCATACCGCGCTATGCTTATGAACAAGAACGGTTACGCCCCCTCTTCAGGCATCAAGGATGCGGTTGAGGCGATCAGAAGCGAAGGCGAGAGAAAAGGGATAAAGAATATCCGTGATGTGTTCGTTACACACGGCGCGAGCGAGGCTATCGACATTTGTTTGACAGCCCTCGTTAACGACGGCGAGAATGTGCTCACACCGACCCCCGGATACCCCCTTTATACCGCCATTTCAGCGAAGCTTTCGGCATATGAGAACCCCTACTACCTCGATGAGGAGAACGGCTGGCAGCCTGATATCGACGACATCAAGAAGAAGATCAACAGCAAAACCAAGGCGATCGTGCTGATCAACCCGAACAACCCGACAGGCTCTCTTTACACAAAGGAAGTGCTGCTCGAGATCGTTGCACTGGCCGAAAAACACAACCTGGTGATCTTCGCCGACGAAATTTACGATAAGCTCCTCTTCGATCAGAAGCAGCACATCTCGATCGCTTCGCTCAACTCTGAAGTACCTTGTATCACTTTCGGCGGACTCTCGAAGAACTACATGGTTCCCGGTTTCAGGATCGGTTGGGGTATTGTAAGCGGAAATGAAGAAAGACTGAAAGAATATTTGAACGCCCTTAACAGAATACTCCGTTCGAGACTTTCGGCCAACCACCCTGAGCAGTACGGTATCAGAATGGCGCTCGAAGGGGATCAGTCGCATCTGGTGGAGGCGATGAAGAAGTTAC
>RHKR01000047.1 GCA_008363265.1 Chlorobiota bacterium | reverse complement strand
GACATGAAGGTGACGACGGAGTTTGCCCCGTTCGGAACAGGGGAGTATTTCACCTTTTCCGATATGGCGATCTCTGTTAGCTACGCCCGTAAAATGACCGATAAATTCAGTTTTGGTGCAACAGTAAAGTATATGGAAGAAACCCTGGACAAATTGAAAATGAGAGGTGTTCTCCTCGATTTCGGTACCTACTACTGGACCGGACTTGGTTCGACACGATTTGCAGTTGCCTTCTCAAATTTCGGAAACCAGCTTGCACCCGATGGTGATGTTGTGCTCGTAGGGAACAGAAAAAAATCGAACTGGCAGGAATTCTCACCTCCCACTATGTTCAGGCTTGGATTTGCTTTTGAACCTTACGAAAGCGAGAACCACAAGGTTACCACTTCTGTACAGTTGAATCATCCAAACGATAACAGTGAAAACGTATCACTCGGTGCTGAATACACTTTCAGAGAGCGGTCCACGGGACTCTCGTTCCTGCTTCGTGGAGGCTACAAGATCAACGTCGAAGAACAGAACTACAGTTTCGGAGCAGGCCTTGATCTGCCGATCTCGATGGCCAGATTCACATTCGACTATGCACTCGTCAATTTCGAAAGATTAGGTGCCGTTCACAGACTTTCAATCATCCTGGGAATATAAAATGAAGAGATTATTTGCTATTTCAATAACAGCGCTTCTTCTCTTCTCCGGATGTGGTGAGAAGTTTGATCTTAGCGTGTTTGAATCGGAGAAAACCGGTGGTAATGTGGCCGGTGATACTGTTTACGTAAAACTTACTCCGGAGTGGAGTGGTTTCAGTAATCCGACAGATATCATCATAGGGAAAGATTACTTCATTTACGTGACTGACACTGACAATAACAGAGTTGTGATGCTTAATCAGAATGGCGACATACTAAGCACACTCACTGTTCCCAAGCCTGTTAAGATCGAGCAGGATTATCAACTCAACCTTATTGTAATTGCTAAATTTGACACTGTGGTGAACAATATCAGCAGGTCGGTCGATGCTGTTTATAAAATAAACATGGTCGCCGGTGGTCACAATCTCGGTTCTGCCCCGGTTTCAAGAATACTCCCAAGGCCGGGAAGTGGTGTTTCCGCTTCTGATCTCCGGATTAGCTACACGGGCATCTCTGTATTCTACAACAATTCGTTCTATATCAGCAGAACAGGCCCTAACAATACCAGTGTTGTTGATCCTGACAATTCGATATTATCGTATCAAAAATCACCTTCAGGGAGAGATACTTTGCTGGGCCGTCTCCCGGCCATAGACCCAAATGGCACAGGCATCCTCTCTGCAAACGGTATTTCCTCATTAGTGGGATTCGACAAACGGAATATTGATTTTATTCTAACTCTGAAGGGTGATAACAGTTTCAGGGTTCAGTGGCTGACGTATGTTGTTAGTTCGCTGGGAGAACAGTATGAACTTAAATTATCGCCCCAGGGCGGATCTGATCTGATGCAGATCAACAAATTCACCGATCCTTCAGATGTGACGATTGACCGTTCCGGCAACATTTATGTTGCTGATATGGCCAAGGACTCGGTCTACCGGTTCAATCAGTTTGGTGGAATTCTTCAAAAGCTCGGGGGAGCTCAAAATTTTGTAACGCCCGCGGGAATTGCACACTACGATAAAATATTATACGTGGTCGACCGCGCGAACGGCAGGATCGTCAGGTTCCGTCTGTCAACTGATACCTGATAACAACTTTGCGGCTCAAAATCAATAAAAAGCGGATTGAAAAAGAGCTAAAAAAGTAGTAAATTTGTAACTTGAGTTTTAAAAAATAAGGAAGAAAATGGCGCTTCAAGGCAAAATCGTTCAAGTTATTGGCCCGGTGGTGGATATCCAGTTCGAGAGCAACTATCTCCCCGGCATCTTAAACGCAGTAAAAATCCCCCGTGATAACGGCGAAGAATTAATCGTTGAAGTTCAGCAGCACCTTGGAGAAGATAAAGTTAGAGCTGTTGCGATGGATACTACTGACGGTCTCGTTAGAGGAATGCCCTGTTTCGATACCGGAAAGCCAATTATGGTGCCTGTTGGACCTAACACTCTTGGCCGTTTGATCAATGTTATCGGTCAGCCAATTGATGGTAAAGGCCCCATCGATACCGATAAATATTATCCGATCCACAGACCCGCTCCTGAGTTCAAAACACTTTCAACCGGTACCGAGATGCTTGAAACAGGTATTAAGGTGATCGACCTTCTTGAGCCTTACTCAAAAGGTGGCAAGACCGGTCTCTTCGGTGGAGCAGGTGTCGGTAAAACAGTTGTTATCCTCGAACTCATCAATAATATCGCTACACACCATGGTGGTTACTCTGTATTCGCAGGAGTAGGTGAGCGTACCAGGGAGGGTAACGATCTATACCTCGAGATGAGTGAATCAGGAGTTATAAACAAAACAGGTCTGGTGTTCGGTCAGATGAACGAACCTCCCGGAGCGAGACTCCGTGTGGGTCTTACAGGCCTCTCCCTCGCAGAGTATTTCAGAGATGAAGAAGGAAAAGACGTGCTTCTCTTCATTGATAACATTTTCCGCTTTACTCAGGCGGGTTCAGAAGTATCTGCACTTCTTGGACGTATGCCCTCAGCAGTAGGTTACCAGCCCAGTCTCGCAACAGAGATGGGTGCCCTTCAGGAGAGGATCACCTCAACCGACAAGGGATCGATCACTTCTGTTCAGGCGATCTACGTTCCCGCGGATGATCTTACAGACCCGGCTCCTGCAGCCGCATTCTCTCACCTTGATGCTACAACAGTACTCAGCCGTCAGATTGCCGAGCTTGGAATTTATCCTGCAGTTGATCCTCTTGATTCAACTTCAAGAATCCTTACTCCTGAGATCGTTGGCGATGAGCACTATTCAGTCGCGAAGAGGGTTAAAGAGATTCTTCAGCAGTACAAAGATCTTCAGGACATCATTAATATTCTCGGTATGGATGAGCTTTCTGACGAAGACAAGATCGTTGTAAGAAGAGCACGCCGCATTCAGAGGTTCCTCAGCCAGCCTTTCCATGTAGCCGAACAGTTCACAGGTTACAAGGGAAAATATGTTGAGTTGAAGGAAACCATTGCCGGATTTAAGGCCATTCTTGATGGTGAATGCGATGATCTGCCAGAGCAGGCCTTCATGTATGTTGGTAAGATCGAAGAGGCATTTGAAAAAGCCAAAGAGATGAGCAAATAATGAAAGAGTTCTATCTGGAAATACTTACGCCGTCAAAGAAAGTGTACGAAGGCAATGTTGTCTCTGTATCGCTTCCCGGTACGGTGGGCGAGTTTCAGATCCTTCATGATCATGCTCCGATCATCAGTACTCTGGACGTAGGTAAAATGAAAATACGCACCACTGCAGATGGTGAGAGTGTATTTGCCATTTCAAACGGTGTGGCAGAAGTGCTGAAGAACAAAGTGCTGATCCTTGTCCGTTCGATCGAGAACATCAAGGATATCGACCTTCAGAGAGCAGAGAAAGCTGCCGAAAGGGCGAGAAAGAGGATAAGTGACAGGAGCAATCCTGAAGTCGATGTGGCGAGGGCGGAAGCCGCGCTGCAAAGAGCACTGAACAGAATGAAACTCAAAACAACATTATAAAAAAAATCCCGGTCTCGCGACCGGGATTTTGTGTTTTAATTCAAATAACCGTCCCGTTCCATTATTAGTTTCATGCTTGCTCTTTTATCGAGTTCAACCGACATGTTTTTAAGATGCTCGATCAGAAAGAACAAACGCTCACCTTCATTCTGCAGGGTTATCAGAGACTGTTGTTGTTCAAGCGTCAGTCCTGACTTTTCGGCCAATTTAAAGGATTTGAATCTGGTCTCATCCAGGTTGATATAGAAGTTGTCTTCAAGAGTGACGCCCGCTTTTTCGATCACTTCGTTGAAGACTTCAATCGCTTCGATCTCGAGTTCTGAATAATTACCACTTATAAGGTCATTATACCGGTCGACCTCTGCCTCAAAATACCCGATAATATTTTCCTGTACCGTCTTAAGAACAAAGCGTTCCTCACCCCTGACGATAATATCAAAACTACCATCCGGATAATTCCTGGTAACCGACTCAACCTTTACCTTGGTTCCGATCCTTCCGATGGCATTGTTCTCGTAGATAATAATGCCAAACGGTTCATCGAGTTTCATCGAATACTTGACCATGTTCTTGTACCTCTCTTCAAATATATGAAGCGGGTACCGTGAACCAGGATAAACAACTAATGAAAGCGGGAAAATTGGAATCATATCAGTTTCAATAGTGGCCCCGGTGGTTAAACCGGGACCTTAAAGTTATTTTGCCTCGGCAAATCTCTTGGATACTTCGTCCCAGTTAACGACATTCCACCAGTTACCTACATACTCATTCCTTCTGTTCTGGTATTTGAGGTAATAAGCATGTTCCCAGACATCCAGACCGAGAAGGGGAGTACCCTTTACATCGGCAACATCCATCAGAGGATTATCCTGATTAGGTGTTGAAGAAATAACAAGTTTACCGCCTGAAACAACAAGCCATGCCCAACCTGAGCCGAATCTGGTCATCGCGGCAGCGTTGAATTTCTCCTTAAACTCATCAACTGAATTGAAGGTGGAATTGATGGCTTCAAGAATCGCGCCTGAAGGAGTGCTGCCTCCCTGTTTCATCAGGGTCCAGAAAAGTGAGTGATTGTAGTGACCACCACCGTTGTTTCTAACAGCCATAGGATATTTGGAAATATTGGCCATCAGTTCTTCGAGTGATTTACCTTCCATCTCAGTACCGGCTATAGCGTTGTTAAGATTGGTAACATACGCCTGGTGGTGCTTCGTGTGATGGATCTCCATGGTCATTTTATCGATGACAGGTTCGAGTGCATCGTAACCATAGGGGAGTTTTGGCAGTTCAAATTTTGACATTGTGGATTTACTCCTAATTGGATTTAGTTGATTGATCGTTTCAATAGCATTGCTTACAGGTTTTACGGTGGCTGCCGCCGAGAGCACGCCAAGTGCAGTAAGAAAACTTCTTCTTTTCATTTATACTCCGAACGATTGGCCACAACCGCAGGTTTTGGATGCGTTGGGATTATCGAAGGTAAAGCCTTTTCCATTCAGGCCATCGGAGAAGTCAAGCTGGGTACCCATCAGATAGAATAAACTTTTTGGATCGACAAAGAGCCTGACACCCTTGTCTTCGATGATTGTATCAGCATCGTTCGGTTCATTTACGAAATTCATGGTGTAAGAAAGACCTGAACAGCCGCCACCTTTTACTCCAACCCTCAAACCGCTGCCGGGGGTGACAGAGTTCTCTTCCATTATTTTTATGATCTGCCTGGCAGCTTTTTCAGTGATCAAAATTTCCTGCTCAACCTGGTTCATGCTCATTCAATCTCCTTGATTTATTTTGTTACGCCGGCTTCAGTCTCCACAACCGGGGGTGCTGTTACAAACTCTGGGTAGTTAATCATCCACGTTTTTGGGCTCATATATACGAATATCGTATTTGTCTCAAAATATCTGATCAATTCTCCCGTCACTTTAATGAGTGTGTTGGTATTGAGCTTAACGTTTCTTGATTCCAGATAATATCTGACTGAATATTCAATATCGCGGTAAAATACGTTCGAGTTGTGAAAAACAGGGAATCTGTGTTTGAAGAAGTGAAGAAATTTTTCCTTTTCATTCACCAACAGGTTATAGGCTTCGTTCATTATTTTCTCTCTGTTTTAATAAAATTTGCGATGATCTCTGCAGCTTGAACCACTTCGCTCTCAGTGTTAAAACGGCTGAAACCGAATCGAAGTGTTGAATTTATCTCACTATGGGATAGGCCAATTGCCTTGAGGACATGGCTTTCAGAACCCGCGGAGCAAGCAGAACCGGCTGAAAATGCAACCTGTCTGATACCGCTCAGCATCCGAGAAGAAGCAATTCCCTTAAAAACGATGCTTAAGTTGTTCGCCAAACGGTCAGCGGGCCCATTGATGTCGAATTCTATGCCTTTGTCTCCTAATATCTGTTGGAATATATTCGAAAACCGTTTCAAAAGAGCGTTTTCAGAGTCTTTCATCCCATGAGCGACTGAAAGTGCTTCACTTAAACCAACAATCAAAGGTACGTTTAAAGTTCCGGGAAACAGGGCATGCTCCTGACCTCCGCCATGGTACAAAGGTATGATTCTGTTTATCAGGTTACTGTCTCTTACCGCGAGATAACCGATCCCTTTCGGACCATGAATTTTGTGTCCTCCTCCGGAGATAAGATCAAGATGCAGACTGTTTGCGTTAATCTCATAACGACCGGCTGCCTGCGTGACATCTGAATGGAGGTAGACACCTCTTTCAGAGCATATTCTCCCGGCCTCTTCAAGCGGCTGGAGTGTACCTATCTCATTGTTCGCGGCCATAAGTGAGACAAGGATGGTTTTCTCTGTAATGCTTGTTTTGAGCTTTTCCGGATCGATGTAACCAAGCCTGTCGACCGCAAGGATCGTAACCTCGAACCCCAGAGAGGAGAGATATTTCATCGTTTCTAAAACAGCAGGATGTTCCGTCGTTTGAGTAATAAGGTGATTTTTTCCCGGGTAACATGAAAAGGCAATACCCGCGATGGCAACGTTAATACTCACAGTGGAAGAAGGGGAGAAGAGTACCTCGCCGTCAGGAATGTTGAAAATCGATTTAATACTGTTCCGGGCGTGTTCAATTGCGGCAGCTGCAGCAATTCCATTAGGATTAGGTGAACCGCTGTTACCGTAGATGTCATTAAAATACGGCACCATGGCTTCAAAAACCTTGGGATCGAGTCTGGTCGTGGAATTGTTATCGAGGTAGATAAACTTTTCTGTATTCATCTACCTCGAAAATATCTAAAAGCCGGCTATTTTCAAAGTCTCCCGGGCGAATTCGACGACAGGAGAGAAATAAATACCCAGAATAAGGAGGGGTAAACCCAGGATGAGAAGAACAGTTTTGTTTCCGCCGGAAAGGACGGGCAGAACTTCAGCATTATCGCTTTTTTCGAAATAGAGGGTCTTAAGTATTCTAAAGTAGTAGAAAACTGCGATAACAGTATTAAATATCGCGGCGAAGGCCACAAGATAAAGTTTCGATTCCATCAAGGCGGTAAACACGTAGAATTTCGCCCAGAATCCTGCCGTGGGAGGAAGACCCGCGAGTGAAACCATGAAGATAACCATCATCACAGACAGGAATGGTAGTTTATAGCCCAATCCTTTGTAGTCCCTGATATCCTCTGATCCGATTCTGGCCTTGATCAAGAGTATCACGAGGAAAGCACCGAAATTCATCAGAGTATATACCAGCAAATAAGAACTGATGGCAATTAACCCGTTCTCACTGTTGGCAGCCATTGCAGCCACGATAAAACCGATATGCCCGATGCTTGAATAGGCAAGCAGCCTTTTCATATTGTTCTGGAATATGGCTGTGAGGTTTCCGACGGTCATTGTCATTATCGAAAGAAAGACGAGTAGAGTCACAATATTGAACCCGAAGCCGAGAACTTCTGTATTCTTCATTTCCGGTGACATTGAACCAACGACGAATCTCACAAATACGGCAACACCCGCAATCTTGGATGAGACAGAAAGAAATGTTGTGACCGAAACCGGTGAACCTTCGAAAACATCCGGTGCCCAAAAGTGAAAAGGTACCATCGATATCTTGTAACCAAAACCTCCGATGATAAAAATGATCGAGAGAATGGTGAGGACATCAAACGGCATGACGTTGCCAAGTCCAACTATGGCTTTGAATGAAGTGGAGCCGACACCGAGATAGAGCAATGAAATACCGAAAAGCATTACACCCGAAGCCACGGAACCAAAAAGGAGGTACTTGAGTGAAGCTTCACTGCTTCGTTTGTCAGTCTTCAAGAATCCTGCAGCAATGTATGATGGCAGAGACAACACTTCAAGTGCGACATATACCGCTATAAGGTCGTTGGCAGACGCGAGCAGAAGCATGCCGAGAACCATCGAATAGAAAAGAGTGTAGAATTCACCACGTCTGCTTTTGTATGCATTTATTTCGCCATCATGCCTGAAGAAATACACCATGATCAATGACGAAGCGAGGATCATGAACTTGAAGATAAATGCAAATCCGTCATTCACGAATATAGTAGCCGGGTCAGTGATCTTCTCTGTACCGTAGAGACCCGGTGCCATAAAAACATTGGTGAGCAGAGCCAGCAGAAGTCCTGACATGGCCACGAGTGGAATTTTGGCTGCAACCTCATCCTTGCTCATATCCATGAAAACTATGACCATCAGGAAGAATATAATGATATATTCAGGGACCAGAGTAGCCAGAAAATTCATTTGATTAATCATATCCTTAACTTTCCGTCCTGATTACTGAATTGCAGCTAGAAGGTTACTGATGGTCTTGTTCATGATATCCAGCATCGGAGTAGGGTAGATACCGAAGATGATCACAATTATACCGAGCGGGACGAACATGATATACTCCCTGACCGTGAGGTCTGTGAGTCCTTTATGTTCTTCTTTGATCTGACCAAGGAATATCTTCTGAAGAGCGCGAAGCATGTAGACAGCTCCCATCACAATACCGATCGCAGATATAACGGTGAGAACCCTTATGCCTTCAGAACTGAAGGCCCCAATGAAGATCATAAGCTCCGAAACGAAGGAACTGAGACCCGGAAGACCGAAAGCCGCGAAGAAGGCCAGAGTAACCACACCGGTGTACATTGGAACCTGCGAAGCAAGTCCACCGAAATCATCAAGACCTCTTTTGTGAGTTCTTTCATAGATCACACCCACTATAAGGAAGAGCATTGCGGTTACAGTACCGTGATTGAACATCTGAAGAACGCCGCCTGCGAGTCCGAACTCGTTAAACGCCGCGATACCGAGTACCACGAATCCCATGTGTGAAACTGATGAATAGGCTATCAGTTTCTTGAAGTCTTTCTGACCGAGGGCGCAGAAAGCTCCATAAACAATATTTATCATACCGAGGAAAGCTATCCAGTATGCCCACTCCTGAACTTGCTCCGGGAAAATCGGATAGATTATGCGAAGAATAGCATATCCACCCATTTTGAGGAGTACACCCGCAAGTATAACGGATATTGGTGTCGGCGCCTCAACGTGAGCATCGGGAAGCCATGTGTGGAACGGGAAAAGAGGGATTTTGATCGCGAAACCGATGAAGAGACCCAAAAATGCCAGAAATCTGAAATTATCGGGATTCAGGAGCGACATCATTCCGTCTTGAGTGAAATTGGTTTTATCCATCATGGCAAGCATGTTGAATGTATGGACCTTGACCCCATCGATGTTTTCCTGAACACTCAGATAGAGACCGATTATCGCCAGAAGGATAAGGACAGAGCCTGCAAGTGTATAGATAAAGAATTTTATCGCTGCATATTCTCTGCGCGGGCCGCCCCAGATTCCGATAAGGAAGTACATCGGAAGCAGCACCAGTTCCCAAAAGATATAGAACAGGAAGAAATCAAGGGCAACGAACACACCCATTGTTCCGGTATTGAGGAGGAGGAGGAGAATAAAATAGCCTTTACTCGATTCCGGTTTGTGTGTTGAGTCTTCAATGTTCCATGAAGAGACTGTCGCAATGAAAGCGATGATCGAACTGAGGATTACCATTGGAAGGCTTAGACCATCAATTGCCATGAAATAATCAACCTTGAACGTGTCAAAGATCGGGAGACCCGTCATGTATATCCAGGTGAATTTTTCAACGAATTGATAGCCTTCTAATTTATTTATACCTGTCAGATTGTAGTTGAATCCAAGCCAAACCACGGCGGTCAGGATCACCTGAACAATCACCACGAAGAGGGCAGTGTATCTGATCGTGTTCTTCTTCTGTGCCGGCACAAAGATCAAACCGAGTGCCGCGATAAGGGGTAAGAAGGTCAGTACTGAAAGATACGGGAAATTTGACATTTTATATTCTTCCGGTTTCTTTAGTTAGAAAAAATATACATAACAAAAATTACTATGAAGACCATTGCAAGGGTGACATATGTCTGAACCTTTCCGGTCTGGAATTTCCTTACGAACATGCTGAGCACACCGTTGATCCAGGCAACCAGATTTACGAGTCCATCGACAACATATTTGTCGAACCCGGCATATACCACTTCTTCTGCGAAAAGATGTAGAGCTTTCCGAGGAATCCTTCGGGCACTTTCGGAAGGAGCTTTTTCTTCATGTACATATACCATGCCGACCCGATACCGATTAGAATGATAACTGCCGAGGTGAGCATCGCGGCAAGCTCTGAAGAATGCATGGTGTGCATGTATTCTTCCGTGTATATCGTTTCTTTAGCGGCGGAAGAGAGGAATCCGAATGTAACATCCTGTGGAAGGAGTATATTTGGAAACCTGAACAGAACTTCGGTTACATAAGAACCGTGAAGTGTGATCGGATTGAATGTGAACAGGAAAAAGAAGCAAAGTGCTGCCAACAGGATCAGCGGCAATTTAATAAAGATATTGAAATCGTGTGCATGCTCATACGCATGATGATTTCTCGGCTCACCGAAGAAGATCAGGAAGATATATCTGAAAATGTAGAATGATGTCAGCGTGCTTGTAAGCACCACGAAAATAAAATAGATGTAATTCCCTGAAATGTTGCCGAGCACCAGTGACGAGGTAAGTATCATCTCCTTGCTGAGGAAACCGATCGTAAGAGGGAATCCGACAAGAGCCAGAGAGTAGATCAGCGTGGTGTAAAATGTTACAGGCATCTTTTTACGCAGACCGCCCATGTCCATGATATCCTGTGAATGTGTGGCGTGGATGATCGCGCCTGATCCAAGGAAGAGACCGGCTTTAAAGAAAGCGTGGAACATCAGGTGAATGATCGCTGCCTGATAAGCTCCGACACCGACAGCGAGAACCATAAGACCCAGCTGGCTTACAGTTGAATAAGCAAGAATTTTCTTGATGTCCAGCTGAGTAAGAGCGATCGTGGCGGCCATAAGAGCTGAAAAACCACCGATCAGACCGATCGTAAGGAACGCGCCTTCTGTGAAGATAGGGAAGAGCCGTACAATCATGTAAACACCCGCAGCGACCATGGTGGCAGCGTGGATAAGCGCGCTAACAGGTGTAGGACCTGCCATCGCATCCGGCAACCAGACATGGAGCGGGAACTGTGCCGATTTACCCATCGCTCCTGCAAAAAGAAGAAGTCCTGTAATGGTCAGCCAAAGTTCACTGCCGTAGGGGTATTGGCCTTTCGCCACTTCACCGAAAATGAAGAACAGGTCGAAACTGCGGTAAGTAATGAAGAGCATCAGTATGCCGAGGAAGAAGCCAAAATCGCCAACCCTGTTGGTGATGAAGGCCTTGCTGCATGCCGAGGCGGCTTCATCCTTGTATCCCCAGAATCCGATCAGCAGGTAAGATGACAGACCAACCAATTCCCAGAAAATATAGATGAACATAATGCTGCCGGTACTGACTAGCCCGAGCATTGAGAATGTGAAAAGACCGAGGTAAGCAAAATACCGGTTTTTCAGAGGCTCATCGTGCATATATTCGAGCGAGAAAAAATGCACCAGGAAACTGATCAGTGTCACCATGAAAAGGAGAGTAACTGTCATGTTGTCCATGGTGAGGTCAACCAGGAATTCAAAATTTTCCCCGCCGAGCGGCAGTGAGAAAAGTGTGAAGCTGTACCTGATCAATTCATCTGAATGACTGAGTACTTTGGTGAAAAAGAGAAATCCGGCAAGCAGGAATGAAACAAACATGATGCTGACTTCTGCAACATACATTTTTTTCATCTGCTTTGGCGCCAAAACGGCTAAAACGAAACCGAAAAGAGGCAGCAGGATTATGAGTACCTGAAAGATGGTGAGCTGTGTATTCATTAGCTATTCTTTTAGAGTATTAATTTCATCAATATTGACATTATAGAAGTTCTTGTAGAGATTCAGAACGATGGCGAGCGCGATCGCGGCTTCTGAGGCTGCAAGAACAATTATAAAGAGCGAGATCACCTGTCCGTTTGCGGCGTCAGCCATATAACGTGATATGGCGACGAAATTAAGCGAGGCCGCATTGAGGATCATCTCGAGTCCCATCAATACGGTGATCGCATTCTTTCTGGTAACCACACCGAACAACCCAAGACAGAAGAGAACTGCTGAAAGCACAAGAAAGTGATTTAGTCCAACCATAACTATTCTCTGTTGTTACGTGCCATACCGGCTGCGGCGATCAAGATCACCAGCAGAAGAACACCAAGTATGCCAAAAATTAAGTAATATTTGTTGATCAGAATTGTTCCGAGTTCCTTGACCGGAGTCGAATTGATCGCTGATTCCAGTATCTGAGCAGGTCTTGAGGTGATACCTGTTACGAGTAACCCGCACAGCAATCCGCTCACAACCGAAGCGATGAGCAGGAAAACGAAATTCTCACGCACCGGTACAGATTTAATCTGCCCTGTAAGCATGATACCGAAAACAACAAGTATCATAATGCCACCAACGTAGATCAGTATCTGAACCATTGCAAGGAATTCTGCTCCAAGCAGAAAGAACATCACCGCCACTCCGCTAAGAAGGATCAAAAGTGCGAATGCAGAGTAGATAAGGTTCTTGTTCAGAACAGTAACTGCACCTGAGACTACAATGATTGCGGCAAAAACATAAAAGAAAAGATCAAAAAGTTCCATCATCAACCTGCAGGTTTTGTTTGTTCAGGTTTGGCTTTGCTTTCGGAGTGAACCCTGAAGTTTTCGATCTTCTGAACTGATTCTTCGGGGGTCAGTGTTGCAAACCTGTGTTTCGTAATATTGCTCGGCAACCAGAATCGCACCGCCGTCG
>RHKR01000046.1 GCA_008363265.1 Chlorobiota bacterium | reverse complement strand
CATTGTGTTGAAAACCCGGATCACTACCTCGTTCTCTTCAGGGAGTGAGAACGAAACCTTCGTGCTTGGGTTGAACGGATTCGGGTAATTCTGATTGATCGAGTAGTTCTCCGGCACCTCGCCGAGGATAACTTCGACTTCGTCAGAATAGGAGAATCTGCCGTCATAATCTATCTGCTTCAGTCGGTAGTAGAGTATTGCCGGGGCTTTTGGTTCGTGATCGTCGTAACCGTAGTATATCCGCTTCGTTGATGTCCCGGAGCCTTTCGAGAAGGCGATGGTTTTCCAGTCACCGTGTCTGTAGCGCCGCTCAATCTCAAAGCCCATGTTGTTTGTTTCAGTTTCGGTCGTCCAGTTAAGCATCACTTTGTCGCCGAATTGAAATGCCGTGAACGCGGAGAGTTCGACCGGGGTATTGCCGCGGTTGGAGGTGATCCAGATACCCGGGACACCTCCTAAATTGGCTGCGATACCGTCAAAATGATCAAACATGTGTACTTTATGGAACGATGCTGCTCCCGGGATGATACTCTCGTTCTCCTTCCACGAATACCCACCGTCATATGTAGAGTAAGGTTTGTTACCGGATAGAAAGTAGTTTAGCGAGTCGAAACAAAAAATGTAAGAAGCGGAGGTTAGCCCGGGGAAATTTACCACTTCAAATGTGCCTCCGGAATTTCTTGTGCGGTATAGTTTCGCATCTTTTCCGACAATAAATCCATTTTTATTGTCATAAAATCCGGCATGTTTTGGTGTGAAACCTGAAATACTCACCGCCGTCCATGAAACACCATGGTCCATGGTTTTGTAAAGACCGTCGCTTACAACAAAACCTGTACCATCGGCAAACATGTTAATTGAAGTATATGGAGTGGTAGTGTTACTGTGTTTTATGCTCCATGTTTGCCCACCATCAGTACTCAGCTGCAGGTTTCTGAAGGTGCCAACCAAAATATTGCCATTCGGAGCCACCTTTATTTCTTCAATGAAATGACTGAAAACGGGACCGACCGGCTGAAAAACCTTGCAGGATATATCTGACTTATATATTTGGTATTGTGAAGAGATAAAGACAAGAGAATCGCTCGCGATCTCAACATTCATTCCCACTTCATCGGGGAAATACTCCGTTCGCCATTTCTTCCCCCTGTCAGTGGAGATATACACCTTGGATTTATAGCTACCGGGATTATATGTGCCGACTACAATGGAACCGGTGTTATTTGCATCAAACCCCCTGTGTTCGAGCAATATACACTCCAAACGCAGATCCCATGGATCTACAATGTTTTGTCCCGAAGCAAGGAAGACAGATCCTGAACCGGCGATGAAGACCCGGTTATCAAGTACATGCATGTCGAGAAATTGATATGATCTTTGGGGAATTTGTCCTCCGCTCCAGTTCTGCCCTCTATCTGTTGTAAAGAAGACGCCGTTACCCCCGGCGAGAAATGAAATTGCAGTGTTTTCGTCAAGAAGTTTGAAGTCAGTTGGTATCCCCCGTAAATAGGAACTTGAGAAATCCTGATAATTCCAGGTATTTCCACCGTTTGTTGAAAATGCCACTTGAGGAGCATTCTCAGTGAAATAAGGTGGGATTTGAATCACTTTTTTGCTTCCAAGTACAATAATGCTGTCAGAGAGCTTATCTATCGAAGAACATCCTTGAAAACCAGCCGGCAGAGCAATATCGGTAAAACTGTTCCCCCCATCGGTAGTGTGGCGCAATTTTACACCCAGCAGCCAGCCCTCATTCCGGCTAACAAATTTAAAACTTGTTGACTGGATCCAGGTTGAGTCGAGCACCGACCAGTTCAATCCACCGTCAGTCGTCTTCACCAACGCGGTATATGTTCCAACCCGTGCTCGCAGCAAGGCGTACCCAAACTTTGTGTCCCAAAACTGCATGTGATATATATTACCATAACCGGGAGGAAATGGCACTTCAGTCCATGTCAATCCACCATTAATAGTAATGTAAACGGCTACTGGATAACTGGCACCAATAAAAAATGTGTCTTTATTTATGAACGAGACATCCCCTGCATATACAACCGGAGTTTTGGCGACAACCGACCAGTTCCTGCCACCATCGCTGCTTTTTATAACTGCTGATGAGTCGCCGTGATAAACAGCAGTTATATTGAGTGAGTCACTAAGATAAAACTTCGTTATTTGCCCACTCAGTGGATATATGTCCACCTCACTCCACTGCCCAAAGAGCAGTGATGCCATCACAATAAAAAATAATATTGATCTTTTCATTTTACTCCACTTTCAGTAGTGAGTGATGATCCGCCGCGGCGGAGCTAGCTATTAGCTATTAGCTATTAGTTATGAGTTTTCTAAATTAGGAGGGTCAAAAAACCACCGAGCACACAGAGCCCACTGAGGAGGTCTTAAAACTCAATCAGCGTTTATCTGTAAAATCTGCGTGAATCGGCGTCCTAAATACAATCTCTGTGCTCTCTGTGCGCTCAGTGGTGAATTTTTCCTTTATTTCATCAAAACCATCTTAGTCATCAGTGACTTTGTTCTCCCTGAAACCGTATTCGTACAGAATACCTGACAGAAATATATTCCCGAGGGTGAATCTCCCATTTCGATGTCCTGATCGAAATAACCGTGCGAGAGGATGCCGCGGTTGATCTCCTTCACAAGTTCTCCCATTGTGTTGAAAACCCGGATAACTATCTCGTTCTCCTCAGGGAGTGAGAACGAAACCTTCGTACTTGGGTTGAAGGGGTTCGGGTAATTCTGGTTGATCGAGTAGTTCTCAGGCACTTCACCCAGGATAACTTCGACTTCGTTGGAGTAAGAGAACCTGCCGTCGTAATCGATCTGCTTCAGGCGGTAGTAAAGTATCGCAGGGGCCTTCGGTTCGTGGTCGTCGTAACCGTAGTATATCCGCTTCGTTGATGTCCCGGAGCCCTTTGAGAAAGCGATGGTTTTCCAGTCACCGTGTTTGTAGCGCCGTTCAATCTCGAAGCCCATGTTATTGGTCTCAGTTTCGGTGGTCCACTGGAGCGCGACCTTGTTTCCAATCGATACAGCCGAGAATCCCGACAATTCAACAGGGGTGTTGCCGCGGTTGGAGGTTATAAACAGGGATCCTTTAGACTGGCCAAGTACAATGCCTTCAAAGTGATCGAAGAGGTACATCCAATTGAATGTCTTGTATTGAACCGGTATGCTGAACTCGTTTACCTTCCACATCCATCCGCCGTCATAGGTAGTGTAAAGTTCATTCGCGGAGAGCATAAAGTTAAGTGAATCCTGACAGTGTATCTTTTGAGGTGCTGACATTCCCGGGATCACCAATTTCTGGAAACTCATCCCGCCATCGGTTGTCCGGTAATAAGCCTCACCCTTCTTGCCTATATATCCGTTCCTGCCGTTGTAAAAATCAATATCATCGGCTAAAGTGAGGGGAATATTAAGCCTCACCCACGAATTCCCGTTATCGGTTGATTTTGACACCCCACCATTCACGGCGTATACAGTACCATCATCAAATATCTGAAGATCATCATACCAATATGGTTCGGTCGATGTGTAGCGGGTTTGCCAGGTTTGTCCATTGTCAGTGCTTGTAATTATACTTGTTTCTCTGCAAAGCCATATCTCCCCGTTACCTCTTACCCTGACATTACTGATCATATCCATACCGAAATCCGCGATAGTGTCGAAGGTTGAGAAGAGGTCTACCGTCTTGTAAAGTTTATGCATGTCAGTAAAATAGACGGTTGAATCACCGGAGATGAAGACAGAGGTCGGTACATCGATCGGAGTGTCTTTCAGGGTCCAGTTCTTCCCTTTGTCCCGTGACATAAACACCCTGCCATAAAGAGTATACGCGACCGCGAGTCCCGACCTGGTAAAATCTGCTTCATGGAATTGATTGACCTGGGCATAGCTCCTGAGATCCCAAGGGGTTGAGATATCCGGGTTTGAAACTATAAAATTAGCTCCTTTACCGGTAGCATACACCCTTCCGTTCAATACCTTAAGATCGCTGTACTCGTGCCGATTCTCCGGCGCGTTTCCCCTGCTCCAGGTTAAACCCTTGTCGGTGGTGTACAGAATTCCTTTATAAGGCAGAACAACAACTGTACTTGGATTAATGAATTTAATTTTCGTTGGAAATCCCTCAACAGTCGAGCCATGGTCTTTCACAGCCCAAGTGGCACCACCGTCGGTTGAAATGGCGGTTTGAACGATATGTGAATTATAGTAGGGAGGGATCGAGTAATATCTGAAACCACCAAGGACAATGTTGTTACCCAGTATGTCAACAGATCTGACATTTGAAATTCCTGCCGGGGTCGGGAATACTGTAAATGTGGCACCACCGTCTGTGGTTCTGTAGACACTATTGCCAAAGACCCATCCATTATCTTCATCATCGAATTGTATTCCGTACATTCCGTTGAAAGTTGTATCAAGGGTTGTCCACTCTAACCCGCCGTCTCTGGTCTTCAGAAGCCTGCGTTGATTTCCGGAGGCGGTTTGTTGTTCCAGAAACAAATAACCCGTTTCAGGGGTTACAAAATCATGGCCATATATGCTGACAACCCCTGCGGGCAAAGTAACTTCTGCCCAAGAGGCTCCTCCGTCTATCGTTTTATAAAGATTAACATAAGTGCGGGTGAAAATATTTAGTGTGTCAACTATCTGCATTGAGCTGCCGACACCAGGAGGCAAGGTGTGTTTGGCATTCCATGTCCTTCCACCGTCATGGCTTCTGACAAGGGTTGGGCCGTCAAAGTCTCCCAACACATTAAGTGAGTCTATCATATAGATGCTTCTTAATGAGCCATTCATCGGGCTCACATCGACAGCATTCCATTGTCCATATATGTAAAGATTAAAAACCAAAAAAATAATTGATGTATATTTCATAATAAAGTTCCCTATTAGTTTCTCAAAGGTATGCAAAAAAAAAAATAAACCAAAAATATTTTAAGTGGCGATCCGCCGCGGCGGATCGTTACCCGCTTGTGGCTGTGCCATTGCGCGTTGCCGGTTGCCCGTTTTCAGTAGTGAGTGGTGAGGATTCGTTACCCGTTGTGCGTTGCCGGTTACCCGTTTTCAGTGGCAATGATTGTCTATCCAACAAAAATGCCCTTTAGGGCCACAATTCAATTTTTTTTGCGGCCCTAAAGGGCGATTTTTTTTGTTATCACCTTTCACAACGCTGAAGCGTTGTGCTATTGTTATTATTCCGGGCCATCTCTGAGGAGTATCAGTGGACGCAGATACACACAGATTTAACGGAAAAACGCGGATTTCGTAATTTTTTCTGCGTTAATCTGTTTAATCCCCCCAAGGGGCAGGCGTGTGTATCCGCGTGCTTAAACCACTCTGTGCTCTCTGTGGGCTCTGTGGTGAAAAAAAATAACACCTAATCCGCCGCGGCGGACTAACACCTAACACCTCATCACATTCCACGGAGCGCATTCACAATATTCAGTCTCGCTGCTCTGAACGATGGCAGAAAACCTCCGAGGAAGCCCATGAAGAGAGAGAAGATGATGGATGTCACTATAATATCGGGCGAAAGTGAGAACCTGAACGACAACTCGGTGAAAGACCCGAAGTTAAGCGTTGATATTTGTACAAAAGAGAGGGATGTGGCCAGCAACAATCCTATCACACCACCGAGGAATGAGAGGAAGAGTGACTCGACGAGAAAAGCGAACATTATGCTCCTCCGGCTGAAACCGAGTGCCCGGAGTGTGCCTATCTCCACCGTTCTGTTGGAAACAGCCGCGTACATTGTGATGGTGGCCCCGATCATCGCGCCGAAACTGAAGATCACGGTAACGAAAATGCCGACGATCCTGATGAACATCGCCATCATTTCCGACTGCTCTTCATAATACTGCGGCTCGGGCTTCGCTTCGTACTGATTAAGCTTGATATCCTTTTTCAGGGCGAGATTGAGCGCGTCGAGATCGGCGGCTGACCGCAGTTTCGCGGTTATCGTGCTCACGGTAGTACCACGGTTGAAGGCTGATAGTATCTGTTTGGTATCTCCCCACAGCTCGGAGTCGAACCCGCTTCCATCAGTAGTGAACTTGCCAACAACCAGCCAGTCACCCCCGGCGAACTTAATCTTTTTACCGACCGCGGCTTCGGGGAACTGACTCGCGATAGCATCTCCCACGACGAGTTCATTAACACCGAATTTGAAATCACGACCCTCGATGATCTTCATTTGCGGCCGCAATTCTTTATAAAGTTCATTCACGCCCCGCAGTGTAAGGTTGCCAGTGGCACCGTCATCCCGGGTCAGGTTTATAACTATAACGGGCTCGTTCGAGACGAGGGGTTTCCCATCGGCAGCTTTGGCAATCTGCGGAAGTGTGGCTATTATCGGCTGGTGGTCGCCAGCTATAAGACTTGATATCTCGCCCGTGGCAGATTTCCGTGATATCTTCACATTGTCCGGTGAACCGGTGGTTTGAAGGGTTTTCTGGATGCCGTAAGCCATCATAAGAACCGCGGCGAAAACGAATGCCACGAGGGCGACACCCGCGACGGTGATCCCGGTCGTGAGCTTTCTTCTTCCCAGGCTGTGCCAAGTATATTTGAATGGTATCATATCGTGCTCCTAACCTACAAATCTGAATCCGTCAACTATCTTCGTGCTAACGGCTTTGTGAACGGGGAAGATCGAGGCGAGCACGCCGGTAAGAAGTGCTGCCGTGACCGCGAGTACGATGGTTATCGTCTTTATCTCAAGCGCGGGAAGGAATGCCTTGGGGATGATCTGCTCGAGGCCACCCACCATCATTATTCCGAGCACCAGCCCGACCGCCCCGCCGATAACGGATATTACCATAGACTCACCAAGTATCATTATTGTGAGGTGTTTCGCCGAGAAACCGAGGGTTTTAAGCACCGAGTACTCCCTCGTTCTCTCCCTCGCCGCCATCACCATGGTGTTGCCCAGCACGAGCATTATAATGCCGACGATCACCCATGATACAACATCCATCGCGACCATTATCGCGTTGGTAGATTGCAGGAAACCGCGGCTGAACTCCTCCTCCGATTCCGTCTTGGTGGCGTTCGCGCTGTTCTTGAAGTATGAGTCGATCCTGGCGGCCGCTGAGGCGATCATCGATGGGTCCTTCACCTTAACTGTGAACCAGCCAACCTCATTTGCCCGGTCGGGCGATTCCTTCTCGAGGCGTTCGTTCACATAATCCCAGCGGAAATACATTCCCGTGGGGTCGGTCATCCTGTATTTCGGTTTGTAAATACCGACCACTTTGAAATCCCAGTTACCGGGGTAAATGTCCCCTTCGAGGGTCATTATGTCCCCTTTTTTTATGTTGTAAAGGGTCGCGGTGGCCTCACCTACAATGCAGGCCTGGGGATCGGATTTAAAGACTTTCCTCTCTTCATCGGTAACGATGAACTCGGGATACACTTCGAAAAAGGTGTTGTGATCAACGGCGATCCTGCCGAAGAAGTACTCTTTCTGTTTGTACATCCCCTGGAACCAGTTGAGGTACGAAACCTCTTCCACTCCGGGTACTTTTTTCACCTTTTCGATGTAGGAATAAGGGAGTGGAAAGATGAAGGAAACGGCATGCCTTACGATCATCCTGTTCGGTGAGGCGGCCTCAAGACCCGCGTTCCAGGCGGTGAGGAAAGTGCGCATCACTATGAACGCGATAACAGCGATGGCAATGCCCGTGATCGTGAGGGTAGAGCGGAGCTTGTGCCTCAGCGAGTTCTTAAGCATCATTTTGAGGATCTTCATGATTCCTCCCTGACGAGCTCGCCTTTCTCAAGATGAAGTATCCGGCGCGCCTTTTCAGCAGCGTGGGGATCGTGTGTTACCATCACTATCGTTTTCTTGAACTCACTGTTCAGCTTGTCCATCAGGTTGAGAATCTCTGCCGCGGAGTTCTTGTCGAGATCACCGGTGGGTTCATCCGCCACGATGATCTGCGGGTCGGTAACTATCGCCCGGGCGATCGCCACCCTCTGCTCCTGTCCGCCCGAGAGTTGCTTCGGCGAGTGGTGCATCCTGTCGGCAAGCCCCACGATCGTGAGAGCCGTTTCAACATGCTTTTTCCGCTCGGCCTTGCTAAGTTTTGTGAGGAGGAGCGGCAGTTCAACATTCTCGAAAGCGGTGAGCACGGGGATCAGATTATAAAACTGAAAAACGAACCCGATGTTAGCCGAACGCCATTTCGCCAGGTTCGACTCGCTCATCTTCGCCACATCTTCGCCGCTTACCATGATCGAGCCGTCAGATGGACGGTCGATGCCCGCGATCATGTTCAGAAGTGTTGTTTTGCCCGAACCGGAGGGGCCCATCAGCGCGAGGAAGTCGCCCGCCTCAACCGAGAGGTCGAGATTGTTGAGAACAGGGATCTCAAGGTTGTTCCGCCAGTAGGATTTGTTGAGATTCCGGATTTCGATTATAGATGCCATAATGTGACCTTTATTTTTTGATCTTCACTTTCAGACCCGGAAGAAGCTCTTCCGTAACCTTTTCAACTATCTGGTCTCCTTCACTCAGCCCTGAAATTATCTCGATCGCGGTTCCGGCCTCTTTTCCGGCCTTAACTTCCACCTCGACGAGCTTGTCATCTTTCACTTTGTACACAAACTTCTTCCCGTTCTTCGCGAAAACCGAAGTGGCGGGAATCGCGAGGAACGGCTTCTCACCGGTGTTCTTCACCGCTTCTGCCATGAACGAAACCCTCGCCCGCATCTCGGGGAGCACTTTCGCGTCGTAATCCTTGAACCCGATCTTCACCAGAACAGTCGCCTTCGCCCTGTCGGCGGTGGGGACGATGCGCGTAACGAACCCCGGATAACCCTTGTCAGGGTAGGCATCGAGGTAAATAACGCACTCCATGTTCATCGAAACCTTGTCGATGTTAGACTCCGACACATCCGCTTCAACCTGGAGTGAGTTCATGTCGGCAATAGTTACAACCGCAGCGCGTGAGTTTACACCGCCCGATATGGGGGAGACCACCTCACCCACCTCGGCGTTCTTTGTAAGAACCGTCCCGGCGAACGGGGCGCGGATCAGAGTATTCTCAAGGTCAACTTTAAGGGAGGCGATCTGTGTTCGCGCGAGTTCGATCGATGCAAGGGTTCTCTTCAGCGCGGTCTCGGCGGCGTCAAGTTCAAGATCGGTGGCGGCACCATTAGCGTGGAGCTGTTTCACCCTCCGGAAGTTGTTCTCCGCCTCTTTCAGCGCGGTTTCGGTGAGTTTCAGGTTGGCTTCAGCCTGGGCGATCTGCGCCTTGATGTCGGAATCTTCAAGCCTGGCGATCACTTCATCCTTCGATACCTTGTCGCCTTCAACAACTTTCAAAAAAACGAGTCTTCCCATCGCTTTCGAGGCGATCGAGGCCTTCCTCTGAGCTACAACATAGCCGTTACCCGTCAGTAGTGCTTCACTCTCGGTCGGGGTCTGCATCACCGCCGGGGCAAGCTTCACTTCTACGGGAGGATCGAAAATGTCGCCGAAGAAATAGTACACCCCCCACCCAACGAGGGCGATGAGGATAACCGTGGCGGCAATTCGGAAATATTTTCCCCGGTTCTCGGGATTTCGTCTCTTTGTGCGGTCTATTTTCAGCGAGGAGAGGTCGGGCGTGGTCTCAGGCATAGTGGCTCGGGCTTTGTTGGCTCTGTTTTGATTTTCGATTAACGCAAATATATAGTTTATTTGTGTAAAATTAATTCCCGCCTCCAAAATTACCATTAAGAAACCTATTGAATAAGCCGTTTGTTTACCTATTTGACCGCTTAACCAAAATTCGACCGATTGATTAATCTTTTACGGAAATTCGCTGTCCAATTATCAGATTTCATAAAAATTTTAGACCGAGGAAAATGAACCGCTTATTCTCACTTACAATTCTCGCACTGTTGATCCTTTCTTCAGACGGACTCAGCCAGCAGAAAAAACCCGCTAACGCCCCCGGTGGAGCCGACCCTTCAGGGGAGATATCGGGTGTACTTATCGACGCCAAAACCGGCAAACCTGTCGAGTACGGCAACTTTGTTATCTACCGCAAAAAAGATAAAGCCCTGGTTAACGGCACCGTTTCCGAAATGACCGGCGCGTTCAAAATGCAACAGGTACCTTTCGGGTTCTACACCGCCGAAGTGTCGTTCATCGGATACGAAAAACTGAT
>RHKR01000570.1 GCA_008363265.1 Chlorobiota bacterium | reverse complement strand
ACTTGCCACCAGTTCAAGCTCTGAGTTTATTGATAGCTGATCAAACCTCGAATTCAACAGATGCGTGAACTCGCTGTCTGCTTTTTTGATATACTCAAAAAATGAGGTTCTTCTGGATCCGGGATTTTGTTCTGAATTCAGCAGCGAATTGATCGCGTCCATATCGCTGATCTGAACGGTTCTTTTATTCGATGCAGGCTTACCAAAACCTTCGCCTTTTACACTTATATTAAGGAGCCCCTTCTCCCATTTACCAAAAAATCTTTCCATGTTCTTCGAAGTAAAATTCCTTCCGAAGATCACCACCATATCCACATCAAGTTTTGAACAGAATTTTTCGGACTGAAGAAGGTTTCCAAAATTTCTGATAAAAGGAATCCCGGTTGTGTCAGAAACTGCAAGTGGCGACTCAAGACAAACGGGTATTCTGAATTTTTCGGTGAGTGCGGTGCATTTCTCAAGGAACTGAGGCGTATAATTCCCGTTACCCAAAACTACCAGAATGTTGGTTTCAGGTCCGATCAGAAGGTTGATGTTCTTGCTGAAATCGCGTGGAAAAGGGGAACCTGCCGATGAATTCAATCTTGGTTCAAGTTCTTTTATCAACTCATCGTCGATCTCGCAATCGTGAGAGGCAGGCTCGAGAGGCTTTTCGAAAGGGAGATTCATATGAACAGGACCGGCAAAGGGGTGCCTTGAGTTTTCCCATATCGATTCTGTCGCCTTTATCGTGTCCAGAAAAGACTCCTCACTGTTTTCGGGGAGACCAAAATCATAGTAATGGTCGCAGTTGGCGGCGAAAATCTGCTTCTGGTTGATTGTTTGATTCGAACCTGAATTCCTGAGATATGGAGGTCTGTCGGCAGTTATGGCAATAAGCGGAACGCGGGAGTTATATGCCTCAATTATCGCGGGATAAAGTTCAGCCACTGCAGTTCCTGATGTACACACCACAGCCACCGGCTTACAGGTAGATTTCGCGAGTCCAAGTGCAAAAAAGCCTGAAGCCCGTTCATCAACAATTACATGCTTTTTCAATCCCGGTTCGTGAGCGAAAGCAAGTGTGATGGGGGTGTTGCGTGAACCCGGTGAGAGGCAAACATGCTCCAGTCCGAGATTTTTCAGGGTTTTTACAATTAATCCGGAACGGAAAAAATTAAGGTTTGTTCTCATCAGTAAACAGTGAAGTGAGGGGAATAAATTTCAAGTTGGTTTCTTCGTACTCGCTTTGAGGGTCAGAACCGGCAACAATTCCGCATCCCGCGTACAGTGTGGCCCGTTCATCATCAATGAAACCACACCTGATGGAAACATAGAACTCGGAAACACCGTGATTTGAGATGAAGCCCGTTACACCTCCGTAAAGGTCCCTTCTGCGGGTTTCGATCGAGTTGATCAAAGTTGCGGCGACCTCCATGGGTTCACCGCAAAGAGCCGGGGTGGGAAATAGAAGTTTCCCCAGATCGATAGCGGTAACGCCCTCCTTCAAGGTCGCATCTATTGGTGTCCGCAGGTGTGTAACATTGGAGAGTTGCTTCAGCAGGGGTTTTTCAGAATAAATCAATTTATCTGCGACCTTCGCCAGTCGTGCTGTCAAGTAGTCGCGGACAATTACATGTTCCTCATAATCCTTTTCAGAAACGAGGAGTTGCTCTTCCATGATCAACTGATCATCAGCGTCTGCTTCGGTTCTGATTGAACCCGCAAGTGCTTCGGTTTTAACGGTCTTTCCCTCGAGCCTGAAGAGGCGTTCAGGTGTTGCTGCAATAAAATTTCTGCCGGGATAATTCGTAAAAATGGTTGTACAGTCGGGATAGTTTCTTTGAAGTTCTTCCAATGCGTACGGGAATGAAAAACTTCCGGTGAATCTTATTACCCT
>RHKR01000569.1 GCA_008363265.1 Chlorobiota bacterium | reverse complement strand
TTACTGAGCGAATTGTCCCATCCCTCCATGGCTGTTCCGGTTGAATTCGCCACCGGTATCAAAAAGTACGGCTTCAAATATTGCTATGAGATCTACGAAATGAAGTCTGACTTCTATACGCTGCTCAATGTTGAACTTTCACCCTCTGCTGTGAGGAAGGCGCTGTTGCCACAGGTAAAAAGCCTGCTGGAGTACCTCCACGCCAACGACATCTATTTACCGTATCTGCACCTCTCCAATTTTTTCGTTACCCCTGGGACATCCCCAAGAATAGTCTTGGCCGGATACGGTCACGCGCTCATGAAGAGCAAGTTCCCGGTTGTGGATAAAACCCCTCTGAGCAAGACCAACCTTGGAAGGTTTTTCTATTCCCCTGAAATCGCTGAAGGACAATATTCAGAGACCAGCGACTACTACTCTTTCGGAATGATCCTGATGAGGCTTTTCTATCCGGAGGTGTTTGATCAGGAGCTTTATCAGGCTATACTCCGGAACGGCGAGGAACTTAAACCCCTCATTGACTATAAAACCGAGCTCTACGAGGTTAACACGATTATCGAGGGTCTGACGCTGAAGGAAGAACTCAACCGTTTCTCGAGCGCTGATCTGGACGATCTAATTGCCGGTAGAAAAGTGGTGCCGCTCTACTATGGAACTTTCTTTATGCTCAGGGATGATCTTGGTGATGAAAAGCTCCACAACATTGGTGACCTGGTTGAACTCCTGAAGACACAGGCAGAACGGTTTTTGAAATATGTCCGTGTCCCTGTCAATCTCAAAGCACTCACTGACTGGTTCAATAATCTCGAAGGCGTGAAGGATATCTCTGGACTGAAGAAACGGTTTATCCGTTATCAGAACATTCAGCCTGATTATTTTATCGAGATCATTCTCAGGCATCTTCTTCCATCACATAAAATCAACTTAAACTCGATCGATTTCGATTTTACCTCCACTGAGGAAGCAGCAAACACGATCACACTCTACTTCCGGAATCTCGAGCACAACTACTTCTATTACAAGGATCAGGATATCAAGATCGATCTTTTCCGGTTCCTTCTTGCTTGCCATGAACTCACAGAAGTGGAACCTGTAAAGTACAATCATCTCAAGGATGTCCTCGACAGAAGCCTGGCCCTCCTTTCGGTTAATCCGGCTTCATTTATTGACTCCTTCTCAGCAAAGTCATTGGTGATCTCACCCGCAAACTGGGCACGTCTCTTCCACGAATTCATTCCACAAAAGTTCTTCAGATCGTTCGAAGGGACCAAAATACAGAAGATCGAAGATTTCGCTTTTTACCTCGCACAACACCCCGAAGTTTTGAGTGATGAATTCCATTTCTACGACATGTACAAGTTTCTCGCATGGAACGGCATATCCGAAGTTAAGGGGAAGACCTACAAAGAACTCGTTTTTGAGATACTGGATGCCAGGGTCGAATGTGACATAGCCATAGCCCGAATAGAAGAAACCGAGCCAGGCAGGTATAAAATGGTGTATTCCTACCGGTATTCTCTCACAAATTATTTCAAGTCGCTGGGTGAAGAACTTCCCTTCTCAACGGAGATCAAGCAGCAGCACATTTTCGTTTTCAAAAAAATGGGCTTCCGCTCAACCGGCAAGGTTTTCAAACTCCTTATTGAGCATCTTAGGGAGGAGCACGACCTTCAGACCGAAAAGATCACAGAAGAAACAACGAAAATGCTGCAGGAGCAGCTCAACGGAGTTCTGAAGACTGAAATTAAGTGGCAGACCATCTTGGTCAATATCCTGATCATCGGCGGACTTGGGTACCTCATCTCCGCATACGGGATCGACCTCGCCCTTGATGAAAAAACAAGGTGGTACCTCAGTCTGATGCCCGCCACTTCATTCTTCCTTTAC
>RHKR01000568.1 GCA_008363265.1 Chlorobiota bacterium | reverse complement strand
CGCAGTCAAGGTCGTTTATCTTCCACTCCTGTTTGAAACCGGAGCCGTTGGTGTTGCTTCCGATCGCGACAGCGAGGGTTTCGCCCTGAATGTAGCTGCTGAAATTCTTCACGGCTTCCGTAAGTTCGACCGCGCCATTGTAGTCAATGGTGATCTTGTCGGTAACTTCGAAGCCGGCATCTTTTCTCATATTCTGTACACGGTTAACGAACTCCCTGGCAATACCCTCCTCCTTAAGTTCGGGGGTTATTTCGGTATCAAGTGCCACCGTGAATGCACCTTCGGCTTCAACCAGCCAGCCCTCTATCTCAGAGCTGATTATCTCTACATCAACTGGTTCAATTACAACATCGTTCCCGTTGATGGTGATGATAACGTTTTCGCCTTTCGAAAGCTTTGATATCTCAGGTCTCCCGAACTCACGGATCGCCGCTGCCACAGGCTGAACGCCCTTGCCGTGCTTTCCGCCGAGAGATCTGAAGTTCGGCTTGGCCGTCTTTTTAACAATACCTGAATCATCGGTGAGGATCAACAGTTCCTTGATGTTTACTTCATCGAGGATTACATCCTTCATAGTCTCAAGCGGCTCTTTCACCCTGTCAGGTACTGAAGCCATGATCTTCTTGAGCGGCTGGCGCACTTTCAGGTTGTGCTTCGCGCGCATCGATCTGGTGATGTAAACCACCTTCTGCACCGCTTCCATTTTTTCTTCCAGCTCATGGTCAATATAGGTAACCAGAGGGAAGTGGCAAAGGTGAACCGACTCCTCTTCATGGAATCCGCTGATGTTCAGCCTCTGGTAAAGGTCTTCCGCAATAAAAGGCGCGAAAGGCGAGATCAGCTTTGAGACCGTAAGGAGACACTCGTGAAGTGTCTGGTAGGCTGAAAGCTTCGCCCCGGTCATTTCCGCTTTCCAGAACCTTCTTCTGCTTCTGCGAACATACCAGTTGGAAAGTTCATCTATTGTAAAGTTCATCACAGCACGGGCTGCCTTCGTAACGTCGTAGGCATCCATCTCCTTCTCATCTCGGGTCTCTTTGCGTAGTCAACCTTCGGCTGGTCGTTCACGAACCTGTCGATGTTCGCGTAAAGCGCGAAGAACGAGTAAGTGTTCGTAAGTGTACCAAAGAATTTCCGCTGAATGTCAGCCAGGTCATCTTCATTGAAGAGGGTAGGCTTCCATGGCGGATTGTTGGCGATCAGGTACCACCTGGTGGCATCGGCGCCGTATTTATCAAAAAGCATGAACGGATCAACCGAATTGCCGCGGCTCTTCGACATCTTCTTTCCCTCTTTGTCGAGGATAAGGTCGTTCACAAGTATGTTCTTGTAAGCCGGTGAGTCAAACAGCATCGTCGAGATCGCATGGAGCGTGTAGAACCATCCGCGGGTCTGATCGATACCCTCTGATATGAAATCAGCCGGGAAGTTTGCCTCGAACCACTCCTTGTTCTCGAACGGATAGTGGTACTGGGCGAAAGGCATCGCGCCTGAGTCGTACCAGACATCTATAAGTTCAGGGGTTCTGTGGTAGCGTTTTCCGTCTTTTTCAAACACAATTTTGTCGACAAACGGTTTATGAAGGTCAACCTCGGGCAGCTCTGAAACAGGAGTGCGCTTGCCGTCATCCTCGAAGATACCCTGCTTCAATTCCTCAATGCTTCCGACAGCGAACGAATCCTTACCGTCTTCACTCACCCATATTGGAAGTGGTGTAGCCCAGTAGCGGTCGCGTGAGAGAGCCCAGTCTTTGTTCTCTTCAAGCCAGTTGCCGAACCGGCCGGAGCCGATCTCAGGCGGTGCCCAGTTGATGGTTTTGTTAAGCTCGACCATCCTGTCGGCGATCTGCGTGGTCTTTATGAACCACGATTCCCGCGCGTAATATATAATGGGAACATCATCAAACCTCCAGCTAAAGGGGTAAGAGTGTTCGATGGTCTCTTTTTTGTAGAGTTTTCCCTCAGCCTTCAATTTCATTATGATGCCGTTATCGGCATCTTTAACAAACTGATCAAAAAAGTCAGTAACTTCCGCTGTAAACCTTCCGCCCCTTGTTACGGGCTGAAGCATCGGGAGGCCGTACTTTTTCGAAATTTCATAATCGTCCTGCCCGAAAGCGGGGGCGATGTGCACAATGCCCGAACCGTCACCGGTGCTAACGAAGTCACCCAGTATGGTGTAGAAAGCCTTCTTGTCGGGGGTACAGTAGTCCATAAGCTGTTCATAGTCAGTACCCTCAAGGTCTTTACCCGTGTAGTGCTCGAGTATCTCATAGTCTTCTCCGAGAACCGAAAGTCTCTCTTTGGCGAGGATGATCTTCTTCTCTTTGTGGAGCACTTTCACATATTCAACATCGGGCCCGAGGGCGAGCGCGACATTCGAGATCAGCGTCCAGGGGGTAGTCGTCCAAACAAGGAAGTGGAAATCCTGATCCTTCGCTTTGAAGAGGACATAGACCGAGGGGTCTTTCGTCATTCTATAACCGAGGGCGAGCTCGTGGCTCGAAAGAACTGTTTCAGCTTTCGGATCCTGCGGAACGATCTTGTAATCTTTGAATATCAAACCCTTGTCAAACAGGGTTTTCAGCGACCACCAAACCGATTCGATGTAATTGTTGGTGCAGGTAATGTAAGCCGACTCAAGATCGATCCAGTAACCCATCCTGTCGGTCATCTTCTCCCAAAGGTCTTTGTAGGTAAAGACCGACTCGCGGCAGGCCGCATTATACTTCTCTACACCAAACGCGGGAATATCCGACTTGCTCTTTATCCCAAGTTGCTTTTCGACCTCGATCTCAACAGGAAGCCCGTGGGTGTCCCATCCGGCCTTTCTGTGCACCTGATAACCCTGAAGGGTTTTATACCGGCAGATCAGATCTTTCAGAGTACGGGCCATAACATGGTGAATGCCCGG
>RHKR01000567.1 GCA_008363265.1 Chlorobiota bacterium | reverse complement strand
ACTACTGTTCCTTCAACGAATGAAGTGACCGGGACATGAAAGTTATAAAGTTTGTCTTCTCCGAGCCTGTTGCCGACTTTATCACTAATGGAGGCTGCAAGCCTGAGGGTATAGAATCGTCCTTCAGGGATCAGGGATATTGTTTTAAAAGTCAGAACACAACGGTTTCCATCCCAAGAATATCCGACCGGTGAGAGGGGAATACCTGCACCTGAACCGTCCGCCAGTGTGATATTCTGTTCATAATTTGTGATCTCTTCGTTAAGAACGATCATCATCTCGGCATAGGTACTAACATTCCCGCCCTCTGGAAATAATTTCAATATCTGCGGAGCAAGATTGTCCGGCTGAGCGGTGGTGAACGTCAGAAAGAAAGGATCGCCGCCAACTCCGTTCCCGTCGCCGTCGATCGGGGTTCCGTGGATATTTTTGGCAGTGGTGTCGATTTTTAGTGTGTACTGCGTGGAAGAACTCCAGAGACCCACGGGTGAGATAATAACTTCAGTTCTTGAAGGAAAACTGACAGAAAAAGTGTCCGCCGGTGAGAAGGAAATAGCATTACGGACAGAATTAGTATCCATCTGTAGGTTGAAAGTGAGTCTGACCGGGGTGAAAACCTTTATATCCGAAGAGCCTCCCGCCGGGGATGCAGTAACAACTTTGGGTGCCAGGGTTTGAATGAGCGAAAGCACATCCATCCTGATGTTCGCCAGGTCGTTGTTGAAAAATGCGGAACCGGGACATTCTGTTGTGCAACCTGCACGGTGGCCACTGATGTTGTTAATGGTTGAATTGGATGAGGGATGGTAAGAAATCCCTAGCGGGTCGATCCCTCTTTGGTCGGCTTTCCATGCGAGTATCCTGGCAAGTGATGTTAACAGTGCTGCGCTGGGAGAGACGCTTGTATATGTGCCGAGCATACAGACTCCCATCGTTCCGCCGTTGTAACCGCAGAAATGGGCACCGACAACGTTATCTCCGCCGCCACGTCCCTCATAGATCACTCCATTCGGAGCGATCAGGTAGTTGTAACCTACATCGCACCAACCGTTGGTAGCCGTGTGCAACTGGTAGATCGAACGGAGTACAGCTGCCCAGTCAGATGAACTGTTGCTGCCTGCTGAATGATGTACTATCAGATGAGTAACGGTGGTTGTAGAGTTGCCGCAGTTGGTATTCTGACCAATAGGGCAACCCCAGCCGGTCCTGCTAACCACGGGTGGTTTTGGATAAGTGTCTTCTGTTGTAAGCGAGACTTCCGGTTCAACTTGCACCGATCTGCCTGGATTAATCAGTACCACTTCAATCCCTCTGATAACGATCCCGCTGCGGTTGGCCGTTACTTTCACTCTGTAATTTTTTGAATTGGGATCCGCAAAAAATAACTGCGAAACAATCATCGATCGTGACTGGATCTCATCAGCATGTTCATCGGTCATCAGTTTTTCGGTGACTCCGTCAACAACCAGGTTAAAGACGAGGTCCTGCGAACCGGAAAAACTACCATTGACACTTATGGCCATCGCGATGAACGGTGCATTCGAAGTCTTTGGAAAAGTTTTTTCTTCAGATAAAAGAGAGGCACCGGTTGCTGAGGTAATGATCCCTTCACCGGCGTCGATCAATGAGAAATTGTTGCCGGTTATGCTCGAAACGGGGATATTCTCACGGAATTCAATTATCTTCGGTTGCTGTGTCTGGGCAGCCAAAGTAATTGCCGCCATGATAAATAATATGAAGGATCTCATCTGTTGCCTGAATAAAAAAATGAATAAATCAACCTCAAATTTACAACCATTCACAAACTTTTATGCTGTGTAAATTAAAGAAATTAGGAATGCTTCGTAAATTGATCCCCGGATTGTGAGAATCTCTTTTTTTAGTTAGTTTTTCAT